>JANQPS010001350.1 GCA_028285365.1 Thermoanaerobaculia bacterium
CTTCGCGTACTTGCACCCGACGCTCTTCGCGGGCCATGACGACCGCCGACTCGGTCAGGTCCCGGATCATGGACTCGACGTCGCGCCCGACGTAGCCGACCTCGGTGAACTTGCTCGCCTCGATCTTGATGAACGGAGCGTGGGCGAGGCGTGAGAGGCGGCGCGCGATCTCGGTCTTGCCGACGCCGGTCGGTCCGATCATCAGAATGTTCTTCGGCACGATCTCGACGGCCACCTCACGAGGCAGCTGCTGCCTTCGCCAGCGGTTGCGCATGGCGATCGCGACCGCTCGTTTGGCCTGGGCCTGGCCAACGACGTACTTGTCGAGCTCGCCGACGATCTGACGAGGAGTCAGATCCTCGATTCCGGCCGGGTCGGTTTCGGGGGTCGTGGTCGAAACGGTCACGGTGAGGCGGCTCCGCTGCGGTGTGGGGCGATCATGGCAGGGTTTCGACCGAGAACTGATCGTTCGTATAGATGCACAGCTCGGCAGCGACCTTCATCGCCGACCGCGCGATCTGCTCGGCGTCCATTTTGGTGTGGTCACTGAGAGCACGCGCCGCCGCAAGGGCAAAGTTGCCGCCCGAGCCGATGGCGATCACACCGTCGTCGTCGGGCTCCATCAGGTCGCCGTTGCCCATGACCAGGAAGCTGCGCTCGACGTTGCTCACGATCATCTGAGCCTCGAGGTG
The DNA here is from genome assembly GCA_028285365.1 of Thermoanaerobaculia bacterium. Lineage (GTDB taxonomy): Bacteria > Acidobacteriota > Thermoanaerobaculia > Multivoradales > Multivoraceae > JANQPS01. The sequence continues at coordinate 693 of JANQPS010001350.1, forward strand.
CCTGAGCGCTCGGTCGGTGCGCCAGTCCATGGCGAGCTCGAGCACGGCGCGCTCGAAGTTCCCCTGATACTCCTCGAGCTTGCGCTCGAAGCGGGAGAAGAGCGTGAGCGCGTCGGCGGTACCGCCGGCGAAGCCCACGAGCACCTCACCCTTCCACGTGCGTCTCAGCTTGACGGCGCGGTTCTTCATGACCGTGTGCGACGCGCCGTTGGTGACTTGACCGTCAGAGACCAGGCAGACACGGCCTTCGCGCCGAACGAGCAAGATGGTTGTGCTGTGAAGACGTGACTGCATGAGGTGTCGATCTCGACAGGTGAAGTTGGCGGTCTGGGTAGACCTCGCAGCGCCGCGAGCGGGGTCGGCCGCGGGCCGCGGTCCTTTCGGGGAGGGGATTGTAGCTTGCGCGGCTGCCGAGGCTTCAGCGCTCTCGCTGCGAGTCGGTTCGAGGAGCGTTCCGGCGCGCAGCCGGGTGACTCTCGCGGTAGACGTGGAGAAGCCGGTCGATGTCGAGGTGGGTGTAGCGCTGTGTAGTCGACAGCGACGCGTGTCCCAGGAGTTCCTGGATGGCGCGGAGGTCGGCTCCACCCTCCAGGAGATGGGTGGCGAAGGTGTGGCGTAGTGCGTGGGGATGCACGCCGAGGCTCAGAGCCGACTCGTCGACGGCACGGTCGATGATCCGTCTCACGGAGCGGTCTGTGAGTCGTCCACCCTTGAAGTTGAGAAACACCGGATCCGAGAGCGTCTCGTCGTCGGCCTGCGCACCGTCGCGGGCGCGGATCGAGTCCCACTCGGAGAGCCAGGATCTCAACGCCTCCGCGGCGGGCTGACCAAAAGGCACCATGCGCTCTTTGCCGCCTTTGCCCACGACTCGGAGAGTCCGAGCAGGGAGGTCGAGGTCGCCCCAATCCAGAGAGACCAGCTCGCTCACGCGGAGCCCCGCGGCGTAGAGCAGCTCGAGGATGGCGCGATCGCGGGGTGCCATGACGTCGTCACGAGAGTCTGGCGCCGCGAGCAAGGCTTCGATCTCACCAGGTCTCAAGTGTCGAGGGAGCTTCTTTGGTGTCTTCGGGGTCGGAACCCCGCTGGCCGGATTGGCTTTCAGCAAGCCGCGCTCGACCGTGAACCTGAAGAAGCTCCTGATCGCCGAGAGTGCTCGACCCTGAGAGCGCGTCGAGCGCCCTTCACGTGCGAGCCACGCCAGATGGGCACGGATCGTCGCGGTGTCGATGCCGTCGAGCCCAGAAGGACTCAGGGCAGCGCCCTTCGGGGGACTCAGGGCAGTGCCCTTCGGGGGACTCAGGGCAGCGCCCTCGTACTCGTCCACGAATTCCCTGAAGCGCTCGAGATCGTGTCCGTAGGCGCGCAGGGTGTTCTCGGAGAGGCCTCTCTCGAGCTCGAGATACTCGAGGAAGTCTCCCATCACCTGCTTCACGACGCCGGCTCCAGGTTGGCTTCGGGCTGGTGCAGCGCCAGTCCCGGGTGGCGCTCGAGCCACGAGTCGAGGCGTTCTCCGGCACGGGCCGCGTACGCTGCTCGGCGCTCCTTCTTGCGGACGCGGGTCGGCAAGTCCGGAAAGAGACCGTAGTTGATGTTGGCTGGCTGGAAACGGTCCGGATCACTCTCCGTCAGGTGTCTGGCGAGCGCACCGAGAGCACATTCTGTCGGGAGAGGTTCGATGGGTTCCGGAGACCTGGTGGCTTCCTGCTGCCGGCGTTCCAGGGCGATGTAGAGCGCGGTGAGAAGGCCGGTCGCCGCCGACTCGAGGTAGCCCTCGACTCCGGACAGCTGTCCCGCGATGCGCAGGTTCTGGGAACGCTCGATCCGGTACAGGGAGTCGAGGTGTCGGGGTGCGTTGATGAAGGTGTTGCGGTGGACCTGTCCGAGCCTGATGAACCTGGCCTTCTCCATGCCCGGGATCATCCGGAAGACTTCTTTCTGATCGCTCCACCGGAGCCGCGACTGAAAACCCACCAGGTTGTAGTGGGTCTTCTTCAGATTCTCCTGCCTGAGCTGGACGACGGCGTGTGGTCGTGATCCGTCCGGTGGCCACAACCCGACAGGCTTGAGGGGCCCGAAGCGGAGCGAATCGCGACCGCGACGAGCGATTTCTTCCACCGGCAGGCAGCCTTCGAAGAACAGGTTCTTCTCGAACGGGTGCGGCGCCTTGGCTTCGGCGGCCAGGAGTGCGTCGAGAAAACTCTCGTAGCGGTCCGTGTCCATTGGCGCGTTGAGATAGTCGGCTCCGTCTCCTTTGCCCCAGCGCGAGCCTTCGAACAGTTGATCGTGATCCAGAGACTCGGCGTCGACGATGGGTGCGATCGCATCGAAGAAGTACAGGCTGTCGGTACCGAGCAGTTCTTCGAGCTCCTGCGCCAGCGCGTCGGAGGTCAGCGGACCGGTTGCGATGACTGCGTCGCCCGTTGGCAGGTGCTCGAGCTCCTCACGCCGGATCGAGATCCTGGGATCCAGGGAGATGGTTTCGCTCACGAGTTCAGCGAACAGGTTGCGGTCGACCGCAAGAGCGGCGCCGGCCGGAACCGCAGTAGCGCGCGCGCTCTTGATGACGAGTGAATCGAAGCGCTCCATTTCCCGCTTGAGCAGGCCAGCGGCATGGAACGGATCGTCCGAACGCAGCGAGTTGCTGCAGACCAGCTCCGCGAACTGATCAGTCGAGTGGGCCGGGGTGTTGTTCTCGGGACGCATTTCCCAGAGCTCGACGCAGTACCCGAGCCGAGACAGCTGATAGGCACACTCGCTCCCAGCGAGGCCTCCACCGATGACACGGACCGGTTCGGCATTGCGCTCCTCGACTGAGAGTGGAGTCGTCGTCGACACCTGGCCATCCTAGCCGTAGCCAGCCGTGGGTCCCACTGTGTGGTGTGAGCCCCTCTAGCGGTTTGTGGTGGCGGTTTTGTGGTGTGCGCTTGACAAGAGGCAAGCTGCATCGAATAGGGTGCCGCTCATGGGCAACGCTCTTGTCATCGTCGAGTCGCCAGCCAAAGCGCGCACGATCTCCAGGTACCTGGGGTCTGGTTACCAGGTGGAATCGTCGATCGGACACATTCGTGATCTCCCGAGACGCGCGGCTGACGTACCCGAGCGCCTCAAGAAGGAGAAGTGGACTCGGTTGGGAGTGGACGTGGACAACGAGTTCACGCCTCTGTACATCGTGCCCGCCGAGAAGCGCGCCCAGGTCAAGAAGCTCAAAAGCCTGCTCAAGAAAGCTGACGAGCTCTACCTCGCAACTGACGAAGACCGCGAGGGCGAAGCGATCGCGTGGCACCTGGCGGAAGTCCTTTCGCCCAAGGTGCCGGTCAAGCGCATGGTCTTCGGAGAGATCACCGAGTCGGCCATCAAGAAGGCGGTCGAGGAAACGCGGGACATCGATCATCGCCTGGTCAACGCTCAAGAAGCGCGTCGTGTGCTCGACCGTCTCTACGGGTATGAGGTTTCGCCTGTGCTCTGGCGCAAGGTCAGGCCCAGACTCTCCGCGGGACGAGTCCAGTCGGTGGCGACTCGCCTCGTCGTTGATCGCGAGCGTGCCCGCAGGCGCTTTCACGAGGCCGAGTACTGGGATCTCGTCGCCGAGTTGGAGAGCCCTCGCGACGAGCGTCGCTTCGAGGCGCGTCTGGTCGACGTCGGTGGCACCCGTGTGGCTCAGGGTCGCGACTTCGAGGACGAGACCGGCAAGCTCAAGAACGACGTGCTGTGTCTGGACCAGCAGCGCGCCGAGACTTTGCGCGATGCCGTCAAGGATCAACCGTTTCGAGTCGTCTCCGTTCAGGAAAAGCCGTTCTCCCGCAAGCCGTACGCGCCCTTCATCACGTCGACGATGCAGCAGGAGGCGGGCCGCAAACTCGGGATGAGCGCTCAGCGTGCGATGCAGGTTGCACAGGGGCTCTACGAAAACGGCTACATCACCTACATGAGGACCGACTCGGTGAGTCTGTCCCGACAGGCCATCGAGGCTGCGCGGGCGCAAATTGCGGGTCTGTACGGCGCCAACTATCTGCCTGAATCCCCGCGCTCCTACGCGAGCTCGAACAAGAATGCCCAAGAAGCCCATGAGGCGATCCGGCCGACGGGAGAGACCTTTCGGCAGCCCTCCGAGGTCAAGGGTGATCTCGACTCGGATGCCTATCGTCTCTACGAGCTCATCTGGAAGCGCACCGTCGCGTCACAGATGAAGAACGCCCAGGGCATGAGCACGAGCGTCAGGCTCGAGGTCAGCGCTGAGGACGGCGTTGCCGGCTTTTCTGCATCTGGTCGGGTACTCAAGTTCCCGGGCTTCCTGAGGGCCTACGTCGAAGGTTCGGATGATCCCGGTGCGGCACTCGAAGACCAGGAGAAACTCCTGCCAGAGCTGAATCAGGGGGATCAGGTGCCGGCTCGAGAGGTTCGCGCCGTCGACCACCGGACCCAGCCTCCGGCGCGCTTCACGGAAGCGAGCCTGGTCAAGGAGCTCGAGGTACGCGGGATCGGACGGCCGTCGACCTACGCGAGCATCCTTCAGACCATTCAGGATCGTGGATACGTCTGGAAGAAGGGCTCCGCGCTGGTACCGACCTTCACGGCGTTTGCGGTGACCCGACTGCTCGAGGAGCATCTCAGCACCCTCGTCGACTTCGACTTCACGGCGCGCATGGAGGGAGACCTCGATGCCATTGCCGCTGGTCAGCGCGAGTGGGTCCCCTACCTCGAAGAGTTCTACTTCGGTGATCGTGAGATCGACGCTGACGCGCCGGCCAACGAGAACGGCTCGTCCGACTCGCAGGACGCCGACGTGGATCGAGGCCTCAAGGAGATGATCGGGATCGGGTGGGACGAGATCGATGCCCGTGCGATCTGCAGCATTCCGATCGGCAAGCTGGAAGAAGAGCTGGTCAGTGTTCGTGTAGGTCGGTACGGGCCGTATCTCCAGGTTGGCGACAGCGACCGTCGGGTGACCATCGCTGACGACATCCCGCCTGACGAGATGACTCTGGACAAGGCGACCGAGTTGCTCGAGCGCGCGGCTCAGAGCGATCGGTCGCTGGGAGAAGACCCCGAGACCAGCAGGCCGGTCTTCATCAAGACTGGCCGGTTCGGGGACTACGTTCAACTCGGCGAGCCGGAGCTCGACGATAAAGGCAAGATCAAGCCCGACGGCAAACCCAAGATGGCGAGCCTGTGGCCGTCCATGAGTCCTGCGTCGATCGATCTGGATCAGGCCCTCATGCTGCTCTCGTTTCCTCGAGAGGTCGGCAAAGACCCCGAGTCTGGCGACGCCATCACCGCACAAGACGGACGGTTTGGGCCGTACCTCAAGCGCGGTTCGGATACCCGTTCGCTCGAGACCCATGAGCAGATGGCGACCATCACCCTCGAGCAGGCAGTTGAGCTCTTCAAACAGCCGAAGCGAAGAGGTCGAGCCGCGAGTGCCGTCCTCAAGACGTTCGGCAACGATCCCGAGCACGATCTCGAGATCTCGCTCAAAAACGGGCGCTTTGGTCCCTACGTGACCGACGGGGTCGTCAACGCCTCGGTGCCCAAGGGTCAGAATCCCGACGATGTCGACCTGGCCCGCGCGATCGAGTTGCTGCGCGCCCGCGAGCAGAAGCTGCGCGACCAGGGCAAAGACCCGAGAGCGCCCAAGAAGAAAGCCGCCAAGAAGAAGGCGAAGAAGAAGCGCAAGACGACTCGCAAGAAGAAGTCGGCCTAGCGAAGTCGGTGCAGCGAAGCCGGCTGCAGTGTCTCGACAGGCACGCTCACAGCTGAGAGCACGCTGCGAAGAGACCGTTGGGGTGGCGCTGCACTCGGCCTTCGAGCTCGAGCTGGAGCAGCTCGGCCAGTACCTGGCTCACGTCGAGACCCTCGAGGCGTGCAAGCTCTTCGGCCGTGGCCTCGTGGTTCGTCAATCGGCGGAGCAGTGGGCTCGTCGCAGGGTGAGTCAGAGAGTCGAGCGGGTCGCGCGGCTGGCTGGTCGAGTCCTCTTGCGGGCCAACGCTGAGAGCGCCACCGGGCCGGAGGGCCTCGACGAGCTGCGGTGCGGACAAGGCCACGTAGGCGCCGTCGCTGATCAGCTGATTGGTTCCTTCGCTGCGTCGGTCGGTGATTCGTCCGGGAATTGCCCAGACGTCGCGGCCCAGCTCGAGAGCCTCTCCGGCGGTCAGCAGCGAGCCGGAACGATGGGTGGCCTGGACGACGAGTGTGCTGTGAGCGAGAGCGGCGATGATTCGGTTGCGAACCGGAAAGTGCCAGGGTTTTGGTGTGCGCCCCAGCGGGAACTCGCTCACGACGCAGCCGGTTTCGGCAATCGATCTCTTGAGCTCTGCCTGCCCTCGCGGGTAGTCGACGTCGATACCGGCGCCCAACACGGCGACGGTCTGCCCTCCAGCATCGACGGCCGCCTGATGGGCACAGGCGTCCACTCCACGAGCGAAGCCGGAGACCACGACAATGCCGGTCGCGGCCAGGTCGCGGGCGAAGCTCCTGGTGACGTCGAGAGCGTAGGGATCGGCCGCCCGTGGCCCGACGATGGCGATCGAGTGCCGTCGGCTCAGCGCGCTGACGTCGCCCCAGGTGACGAGCGCGCTGGGTGGCGCAGCGAGCTCCAGGAGCCTTGCCGGGTACCCTGGATCGATTCGTGTGACGATGCTGGCGCCGAGCTGCCGAGCGTCGTTCTCGCATTTTCTGGCGAGAGCCGGGGCTCTCTCGACCAGCGCCCGAGCGCGGCGGAGGTTCTGGCGGGTCAGTCCGAGCTCTCTTGGTTGCGGTGTGGTCTCGGGCTGCGCGGCCCATAGCTCCGCACTGGCCGCCAGCTTCCAGCACATGGGCGGCTTGATGTCCTCCGAGAGACAGAGTGCGAGCAAGATCGGTCTGAGGGTCTCGTCGGTGGATCTCGCTTGCCTGTTGCTAGTCTCACTCATCACGTGTCTGTCGTGGTCGGAGCGGTCGATCCGCTCTGCGATCGTCTCGGCGACGGACCCGGTTGCGTGTGTCTGACCGTTGCCTTTCGAGGCGCCCACAACTCAGTAGACGAGAGGCGCTCTCTTGAGGGGGCAAGAAACTGAACACCGACAGCGGCGCGACTCGGCCATGGGCGAGGGACGACGGTGACGAGTTGGATCGTGGTGTCCGATCTCGATGGCACCTTGCTCGACCATGCGAGCTACGACTTCGAGCCCGCGAGAGAGGCGCTCGACGTGCTGGTCGAGCGGCAAATACCCCTCGTCCTCGCTACGAGCAAGACCCAGGCGGAGGTTGCGTTGCTACGTCGCCAGCTGGGTGTCCCCGGGGCTTCGATCGTCGAGAACGGTGGCAGTATCGTGATCGATTCGGCCGTTCGAGATCCTGTGTCCGGAGCCTCGACGTCTGCTGGCGATGGGGTCGAGTCCATCCAGTTGGGACCCGAGTACGCGCACATCGTGCAACGGCTCGCGCAGCTGAGACGCGAGTTCTCGCTCGACTTCGCGGGGTTCTCTGACATGAGTGACGAGGACGTGGCGAAAGAGACCGGGCTCGATCTGCCGGCCGCGCGAAGGGCTCGCGATCGCATGTCTTCAGAACCGATCGTCTGGAGGGATTCGGAGGAGGCACTCGAGAGGTTCGTGAGGGCGCTTGACGCGCAGGGCTTCGAGTTGACCAGGGGAGGGCGGTTCTTCCACGTGCTGGGCCGAGTGAGCAAGGCGAGCGCACTGAGAGTGCTCTTGGAAGCCGCCATCTCAAAGCGACCCCCGAGCGAACCCCAGGAGTGTCAGCAAATCCTGGCCCTGGGTGACTCACCAAACGATTGCGAACTGCTGGAGATGGCCGACGTCGCAGTGGTGGTTCCCAATCCGGCGGCGCGCTCACCCCTGCAGCCTCGCGAGGGATGGCGCCTTGCGAGTGCACCTGGACCCACGGGTTGGAACGAGGCAGTTTTGGACGTCGTTGGGGGATCGCAGTGAGTGACTTTTTTCAGAACGGGCAGATCACGACCCTCCACCTCTTGCGCGAGCCGCGGGTCGAGGCTCTCGAAGAGCAGCTCATGGAGTTTGGTCGTCGTCGCCCGATGACGCTCGTTCTGCCGGCTCTCTACTCTGAGTTGGAGGGGCCGGCGCTACCGAAGATCGTCGAAGAGCTGTGCGGGGCGCGCTACATCGACCACATCGTGGTC
>JANQPS010001362.1 GCA_028285365.1 Thermoanaerobaculia bacterium
TATCTCGCGGTGGCCTACCACGAAGCCCAGTATCCCGAAGCGGCCGCTGCAACTCTCAGCCGCGCGCTCCCAACCCTCGAACGGAACGACTACGTGCGACGGATGGAGCGCCTGATCCTCACTCCTCGATGACCACGTCGCGTTCGGCCCTCTACCGCGCGCACGCTAGCCAGATGACACCGGCATCCGGGTCGCCACGCATCCTCCACCTCGTGGACTCGCTCGATGTCGGTGGCACCGAGCGGGTCGCGGTCAACCTCTCAAACCTCTTTGCTCGGGCAGGGCACCAGGTCGTGCTCTGTACGACCCGACGAGACGGGCCCCTCGCTGGAGCCGTCGACGAACGAGTCGAGCGCCTGTGTCTCGAACGCCGTTTCCGCTTCCAACCCGGACCACTGCGCCGCTTGTTGCGAGCCGTCGACGAGCTAGGAATCGACGTCATACACGCGCACAGCACCTCGTTGTTCCTGGCCGTTGCTGCACGGCGCTTGCGCCCTCGCCTCAAGGTCGTCTGGCACGACCACTTCGGCCGGTCCATGACCCACGAGCGGCGGCCGTGGCTCTACCGACGCGCGCGGCCTGATGCAGTGGTCTCGGTCAATCGTCGGCTGCGCCAGTGGGCGAGCCATGGCCGCGTCCAGAGCGCCGACCGACTGCACTATCTGCCCAACTTCTCGCCGCCTTCCAGCGTCAGTCCACGCTTGACGCGCCCGCTGCCTGGAAACCCTGATGCCATTCGGATCACAATTGCGGCCAATCTCAGACCTCAGAAGGGGCACGAGGTCCTGCTCGATGCCTTTGCCCTCGCTCGGGCCGCCGACCCCCGACTGGAGCTGATGGTGTGCGGAGACGGCAGCGACGAACGCTACTCCCAGTCTCTCGAGCAGCGGTCTCATGAGCTGGGGTTGGAGCGCTGGACTCACTTTCTGGGCAATCGCAACGACCTCGAGGCCGTTCTCGCAGCAAGCCACATCGGCGTTCTGAGCTCCCATAGCGAGGGCCTGCCTCTCGCACTCCTCGAGTACGGACGTGCAGGGCTCCCGGTCGTCACCACTGACGTTGGCGACTGTGCCGAGGTTCTGGACAACGGTAGCTGCGGCTACCTCGTGGCACCTGGAGACGCACCGGCACTTGCCTGCGCGCTCCTCCATCTTGCACAGACCCCCGAGCAGCGCGACACCCTGGGTCGCTCGCTCTCGGCGCGAGTCGCTAGCCACTACGGCCCAGAGTCGACACTGGACAAGCTACTCGAGCTCTACGAACACCTCCTCGCGCCCGACCGGAGTGTGTCGTGAGCGTGAGCGAGCTGCCGCGCGCTACGGCCCTGCGCTCGCCCGAGAGTCAGTCGGTGACGGTGATGACCAGCGGCGGCGTCAGCCTTTCGTGGACTCAGTTTCTAGCGCTCGGCGTCGCCCACGTGGCTCTGGCGCTCGCCGCTCGCAGCGTCCCCGACATTGCCAGGCTACATGGCGCCGCAACACTCTTCATCGGCGTTGCCGCAACCATCCGGTCTCCTCGAGCGGCATTCTGGGCCTCGGCCTACATCGCGGGTTCCGAGGTCTTGTGGCGAATGACCCGAGGGGTGATCTACTGGGAGTTCGGCAAGTACGCCATTTGCCTCCTCATGGCCGTTCATCTGCTGCGTTGGGGACAACGCAACAGTCGATGGATGACCGGGGTTGCGTACCTGGCCCTGATGATGCCTGCCGTCCTGGTGTCGGTGGATCGCGCGGGACTGACCAACTTCACGCGCGACATGGTCAGCTTCAATCTGTCAGGACCCGCAGCTCTGGCCGCCGTGCTGACCGGAGCTGCTGCGTCGCGAGAGCGAGGTCTGCTCCCTGGAGTCTTCGTCGCGATGCTGCTGCCGATCCTGGGCATCCTGGGACTGGCCTTCGTCAGTACGGCCACTGCAACCTCTCTCGAGTTCACGACCGAGGCGAACGTGACGACCAGTGGCGGGTACGGCCCCAATCAGGTGTCGACGATCCTTGGCGTCGGCGCTCTCGTGGCCGTCATGGCCGGCAGCCTCAATCGGCAGTGGAGTCGACGCGGCGTGTTCTTCCTGATCGCAGTCGCCATGCTGCTCCAGGGAATCGCGACCTTTTCACGAGGCGGCGTGTACGCCGTGCTCATAGCACTCGGACTGCTGGCCCTTCACGCTGTCTGGCGACCTACTCACGGTCAGGGTTATCTCCTCGTCGTCGTCATCGCCTTGACCCTGGCCGGTACCTGGGTCGTCCCGAGACTCAACGCTTGGACCGGGGGGGCACTCGCTGCCCGCTACACCGAGTTCGACCTCAGCATCCGTGGTCAACTTGCGAGTGAGGATCTCGAGCTCTTCCGCGAGAATCCGGTCTTCGGCGTCGGAGTGGGTATGGCCGCGGTCTCCAGGAGCGACCCTCGGCTCATCGGCATCGAACCACACACCGAGTTCACGCGCCTCTTGGCGGAGCATGGCATCTTCGGCGTCGCAGCGCTGCTCGTGCTGGCACTGGTGACGGCCGGGCGGTATCTCGAGGTCTCCGACGTCACGAGTCGAGCCTGGATTGCAGCGTCGGTCGGGTGGTGCACCGTCAACATGACGACTGCGGCCATGCGTCTTGCCGTCGTACCCCTCATGCTTGGCCTCGTTCTCATGCAGCTCGACGCGCGCGCCTCGAAGAGCCACCAAACCGACCCCGAAACCCCGGAGCCCGAGCCGGACGCGTGAGTGACGACGAAGTCACCCAACTCGAATGAGCTCGGAACCCCACATCGACGAGAAGGCTGAGCGTCTGTTGTTTGTCGGCAGCTACGCAGCGCACAAAGCTGCGTCGGCGCCTTCGCAAGAGATCGCCACCCGGCTGGAAGCACTGGGACACCACGTCGTGCTCGCGTCGAGCAGGCCGAGTGCGCTCGGCAAGTTGCTCGACACCATGACCGTGATCGCAGCTCTCAGACCCCTGCCCGACGTCGCCCACGTGGACCTCTTCAGCGGACGCGCGTTTTTTCTCGCCGAGATCGCAATCCGCCTGCTCGCGCGCCAGAAGATTCCGACGATCGTCACGCTCCACGGTGGCGGCCTGGTGGAGCTCGCCGACCACAGTCCTCGCCGCGTCGAGCGTGTGCTCGCTGGCGCCACGAGGGTCACCGCGCCCTCTCGCTTCTTGCAGGAGGCGATGTCGCGATTCCGACACGACATCGAACTCGTGCCCAACCCCATCGAGCTCTCGCGCTATCGGTTGATCCCAGAGCGCTCGACTTCTCGGTTGCTCTGGCTGCGTGCGTACCACAAGACCTACAACCCGCGCCTCGCCGTGGACGTCTTGAACCTGCTGCGCGACAAAAGACAAGGCGCCCCCTGCCTCGACGAGGCCCGTCTCACGATGGTGGGCCCCGACAAAGGAGACGGAAGTCGCCGCGCAACGGAGCGCCGAGTTCGATCCCTGGGTCTCGACGACGTCGTGGAGATACGCGGCGGAGTGGACAAGCTCGATGTTCCCGACGTCCTGGTAGAAGGTGACGTGTTCTTGAACACCTCCAACGTGGACAACACACCCGTGACAGTGATCGAGGCCATGGCTAGTGGCGTACCGGTGGTGAGTACCGACGTCGGCGGCACATCGAGTCTGCTCTCCAATGGTGAGCTGGGAATCCTCGTGCCGCCCGACGATCCCGAGTCCATGGCTCGCGCCGTCCGGTCAACGCTCACCGACCGCACAGAAGCACTCGACCGAGCAAAGCGAGCGAGGAACGCGGTCGAATCTTTCGACTGGCAGCACGTACTGCCCAAGTGGCGCGAGCTGATCAGGGCCACTGCTGACAAAAGACCAGCGTCGGCTACTCAGCGAGGTCGGCTGTGAGTTCGCGACGCAATCCTCAGGCTGCGCTCGACGATCTCGCCGAGTTGCGCCGTCAAGAGCCATGGGCTCCACTGGTTTGGCTCGGATCGTTGGTGAGCGAATCGCAAATCGCTCCGCCCGCCAACGTGACGATCCCAGATCCCGAAGCGACGCGAGGACTCGGCGCCGCGATTGCGGACAGGCTCGCGGCTCGCGACATCGAGCCGGGTCGCGGGTTGCGACGACAGGCTCAGCGAGCCGCCGCAACCCAACTCCTCGTACAGACCGACCTGGAACGGCTATCGAGTGCGCTCGACAGAATCCCGTGGATGCTGTTCAAAGGGTGCGACCTCGCGAGTCGAGCTTTTGCTCGTCCCGACCACAGACCCGTGGCCGACATCGACATCCTGATTCGAGAACACGATCTAGAACAGGCGCGCAGTGCGCTCGAGGCCGCCGGCTGGTCGGCGCTCTACGACGGGCCTCGTTCCGAGCGTTATCTGAAGTCGGAAGGCTACTGCTGGCAAGCCGTTCGGCCGGGCGGCTCGGTCCTCGAAGTCCACTACCGACTCTGGGGATCGGTTCCCGAAGAGCTCGCGGTGCGATAAAGGAAACAAGCCAATGATCATCATGTCGCGTACAGCGCCTGAGTTCCTTGA
>JANQPS010001383.1 GCA_028285365.1 Thermoanaerobaculia bacterium
CCACCCGTCGAGCTCGAGCAGAGTTACTATGCAAGACAGATCGATCCTGTAAGGCAGTGAATCAGACCAAAGGGTCTCCGGAGAAACCGGGGCGGTTCATACATTTGATAGGTGTGCGTCGCGCGGGCCCCTTGTGCTCCATTGAAGATGGGCGTATCTCCGCATCGAACCGTTTCGGTTCGACACCAGAAGGAGACAAATGATGGAAGTACTTGGATCTGAAACCAGCGCCGGCGAGGTTGCTAGCCGGCTCGACGGGATGACGTTCCCGTTTTGCACGATCGGCGCTCTCGACGACGACTCTTGCGTCGTGCTCTTTGTCGACGGCAAGGACTCGCCGCACTCGCTGAGCGCGATACTGAACCCGGACGACTGGGTCGGGCTTAGGATCGAAGATCTCGCCGCGTTCTTTGCGCGTGAGATGGCGGAGCTGATGATCGAAGAGCCTGTGGGTGTTGTCGCCGACGTGGGCGTCGGCGCGTTCGCCTAGGGGAGAGCGGGGTTGTCCACGATCGTCCGGATTCCGATCTACAGTCGGGGGGCGCGCAACGCGATCTACTCAGCGGTCGCAAAGCTGAAGGCCGTGATCAGGACGGATTGCGTCACCTATGCGATCGAGTTGGGCCTCTTGGGCTTCAACAGCGGGTCGCTGGCTCACAGAGCCGCCCAAGCTGGTGGCGCGCAACCCCCCGCGACTTCGTCGGGGAGCACCATCACGTATGGGACCGAGCCAGCTGCGTACTACCTGACGCTGCATGCCCATGCGGATCAGTTGCCGACCATCGAGCTTGCCATCGAGTTCGCCTGGCAGAGTTTCGAGGGGCAACTCGACGCGAGGTTTGCTCAGGCTCTGAGGATCGGCCTTGAAGGAGTTCTCTTCGACTCAGAGCCACTTGCTGGTACCGCGATCGGTGTCCAGCCAACATCCAATCAAGGCTCTTGTTCTTGAACGGATCAGAACGCCACCCGGATGCGGGTGAACAAGGTCGTGGCGGGGATGACCGCTGCGTGGGGCTGGTCGGTAAGGGCGCCCAGTCCCCGGACGAAGACAAGACGTCGTCTGAGATCCATAGAGGCAGGGGAGGCAAGCCCATATCGGGAACACCCTCCGCGACTCACATGGGTCGACCAGACTCTGCTGGTGCTAGCGGCCGGCTCCGCTCGGGTGGAGATCGAGAGTCAGCTCGTTTTGCAGGAAAGCGCGTTCCTGCGCGCCGATCTGACATCTCGATGGAGGCAGCTCCTGCTGCTGAAGACTCCACCCCAGTCTCTCTACCGTCGGCGGGAGGGCGAGAAGGCCCTCCGTCTGACTGGATTCAACGAATACTCCACGAGACCGGACTCAAACTCGACCAGCTCATCTCCCGTTCTCGCACGTCCGGGCAGAACTACCGTCGGCCCCATACGAGCTCGGGGCGTCGCGTGCAGGGAGCGAAGCGCGGGGAAGGAAGCCTGGCGGACGTCCAGCAAGTGTTGAACAGGCTCGAGAACGAGCTGCTGGAGAAGCTCAGGCGCAAGTGTCCCGAGCTTGTGATCAGCACGCACCGGCGAAGGCTGGTCGAGGTCCTATCGCCGCTAGGTGGTGCGAAGCACCTGGGCGTCGCGGACATCGTGAGGTGCTATCCGTCGTGCAAGCCGGATCTTGTCCGCAACGCCCTTGGCCGCATAGGTATCCTGGACGGTGACCTTGAGATCCTCTTGGGCCTGCACTTGCACAAAGGAGAGCTGCACATGGGGGCAGCGTGTAGCTCGGCGATGCTCGAGCTGATTCTCCTGCCAGCCGACCAAGACATCGCCCGAAGAGCTCAACAGTCCAACGTGCGAGTCGTTCGCCACTGCGATGACTTCATCGTCGCCGGCGCGAGCCGAGCTGCCGTCGACCGCATGCTGAGGTACATCCACTCCCGCCTTCAGCGGCTCGGTCTCCGCTTGGTCTTTGGATCGGACGACTGGGGAACCGACGTCGCAGACCGAGGCGAGCCGCAGATTCGTAAGCGAGGACGACCCCGGCCCGTGCTGAAGCGCTACGAAACTGGAGGAGACCGGCTCTCCATCGTGAGACTCTTCAGAAAACGGCTCGAGGCCGAACTAAATCGATTCTGCATCGGAGAGAAGTGGCCACCGCGCTCACGGAGCGGGAAGCGCGGGAACGACCGAGCGTGGAGGCTGAGCTTGCTGATCAGAATCGGGCAGATTCGAGCCCTCCACCCTGGACAAGCCAAAAGAATGCGCGCCTGCCTCTCCAAAGTGGGGCGAGGCGCCGCCGGCTAGGCCTCGATACGCGCGCGGCTAGCCGTCGTCGTCAGACGGGCAGGTTACGCCGCGCGCCGCTATCCCTGAAGGGAGGATCCGGCCTCTCTGGAAATGCCGGGAAGGAAGTCCTCAATCTGGTCTCGGCCTTCAGGCGCGCGGGGCCGCGGACGTCTGGTGGCTCTCGGAGCGGAAGCAGACTGAGCACGCTCCGGGTCGCTGTGAGGGGCGTCGCCTGATGCGCCTGTCCCCGCTGACGCCAAGTGGCTCAACATCGATTCGGAGATCCTCTGGTAGGCGGGCAAGGTCCGAATAGGCCATGCCCCTAGCCCCCGGGTAGAGACAGCTCGCAGCGGCAAGTGCTTGCGCGTGTGTTAGTCCGCGTACTAGTGCTTGAGAGTTGAGTTCTTCTGGCTTTAGGGAGGGCAGTGCTGCGAGTAGACCCGCGGTCGTCCAGTCACCTGCTCCTGCACTGTCGATCGCCCCCACCCGAAACGCCGGCAACACCGATCGCTCGTTGACTCCCGACTCTACGACAAGCCCACGGGCACCTCGAGTCTCGATCCTGACTTGCGCGGCAGCTCGGGGGCCGAGCCGGTCTTCGAACTCAACAGCATGCTCGGCAGTGACCTTTACGATGTGCGAGCATCGAACCGCCGCCTCAAAGAGCTCCAGGCGCCCGCGGGCGGATGGCTCAAAGAAGACGAGCCTTCCTGCGTCGCGGAACGCCTCCGCGAGGGCCACGGAGCCCTTGGAAGCCCGGTCGAAGTAGAGGACATCTGCGCCACCAGCGACTTCTATCACTTGTGCAGTCAGGCGCGAGTCGAAGGGTGAGAACTTCGGGAATGATCGACCGCATGATGGGCATCGGAAGGCGAAACGGTGTCCTCCCGATGGTTCGATCTTGTGGACCAACTCTGGAGTCCCGCGGCCAGCTGACCGGACGAGTAGTGAGCAG
>JANQPS010001388.1 GCA_028285365.1 Thermoanaerobaculia bacterium
ACGAAGACGTCGATGAGCTCGCGATCCGCATAGTGACGGGCGACCTCGGTGGCGCTGACGGAGAGGCCGAGCTCACCCATCATCTTGGCCGCTGGCCCTTTGAGCGCCTCGCCGCCCACGATGGGCGAGATCGCGATGACGCTGGCCACAGCAGCGCGGATCCCTTCGGAGACGCCGGGCAACGAGAGGATCGGATCGACGCTGACGAAGGGGTTGGAAGGGCAGATCACGATGGCGGCGAGGTCACTCTCGGCAGCTGGGGCGTCAACGAGAGCGGTCGCGAGTGTCGGGCTGGGGCGGGCCTGCTCGACGTTCTCGAAGTGGAATCCGGTCACGGCGGGCTGACACTGCTCTCTCACGAAGTAGTGCTGAAAGGGTAGATGCCCGTCTGCCGTGGCGACGAGCGTGCGTACCGGGTCATCGGACATCGGCACAATCGTGTGCTCGATCCCGAGGGCGCGACAGAGTGCGGCAGTAACGAACGACAGCGATTCTCCGTCGCGAAGCCGGCGAGTCCGCTCGAGATGGGTTGCAAGGTCTCGATCACCGAGTCGGAACCAGGTTTCTGCGCCCAGCTGAGCCAGCGACTCGAGGCAGCGCCAGCCTTCGTCTGCCCGCCCCCAGCCGCGCTCGGTGTCGTTGAGGCCCGCGAGGGCGTACATCACGGAGTCGAGGTCCGGGCAAATCGAGAGTCCCAGGTGCTCGAAATCGTCGGCAGTGTTACAGACCACGATCAGCTGATCCGGCTCGAGCTGGTCCGCCAACCCGCAGACGAGCTTGGCTCCGCCTACGCCGCCGGAGAAGGCAAGGACCGTCGGACGTTCAGCGCGGGGTGGTGTCATCGGAACAGATCTTCGGTCTTGGAGCGGACGATCGCGCTCGCGGGCTGCTGGTCTTCTTGGGGTCGATACGGCAGCCCCTGGATCAGAACCGCAGGGATTCCCTCGGAGCCCTGGCCCATGACTACGGATGCGGCTGACGAGAGCTCGTCGGCGTGGCCGACGATCGACACGCGAAGCTCGCGCCCGTAGAGGTCGGTGTCGCCGCGCAGATCCCGTACGGACTGAATACCAGCCGCACCGATGGCCACGCTGACCGTGCCGACGCGCCAAGCACGACCGAGCGAATCGTTGATGATGACGCCAAGAGCACAACCGAAGCGCCGGGACAGGCGTTCGTGGAGCTCCCGTGCAGAACGGTCAGGGTCAACGGGGAGGAGTAGCGCCACCTCGTCCCCGAGAATGTTGGATTGATCGATGCCTGCGTTGGCGAGCACGATGCCCAGACGATGCTCAACGACCAGCACCCCTTGACGATGCCGAACGACTTCTCTGGACTCTTGGAGAATCAGCTCGACGAGGCGTGGATCCTTGTCGACAGCGAGGGCCAGGTCCTGGGCGCGTTGCGACGGTGAGACATCGGCGAGCGCGACGAGCCGGCCTTCCGATTTCGACACGATCTTCTGCGCTACGACCAGCACGTCTCCATCGACGGGCTCGAGGCCGTGACGCACGAGGCCCTCGCCGAGCAGTTCTGCGAGGTCGTCACCCTGACGAATGTCGGGCAGTCCAAGCAGTCCAGTGAGCTCCAACCGGCTGCCTCTGCGAGGCGTCGTTCCTTCGTCGCTCGGCGGTACCTTGTACGGTTCGGTCTTCATGACACCTCGCCCCGCTTCGCCATATCTCACCAGGTCTCTGGGGTGCGAGGCGGCATACTACCTCGCACGCCCGCGTGGACAGAGGTAGTCCGTTTCGTCTCTTGACCCGAGTTTCGCCTCGCGACAACATCATTCCGTCGTGCATTCCGTCGTGCGTTGTTGGACCATCACCAGGGAGTACTGATGCAGCAGTCCGGAACGAGAGCCGTCTTGTCAGCCATCGTTGTCGCGTCGATCCTCGCAGCCAGCGCGTGGGCACAACCCATCGCACTGACCGTACTGTCGGACACTGACGACGATGACGACCTCTACCGCATCAACCTGGCCACCGGAGAGGCGACTCTGGTGGGGAGTCTCGGAAGCTTCGACGAAGTCGAGGGACTCTCCTTTCAACCAGGAACCGGCATCCTCTTCGGCTTCGACCAGGACGACGGTGAACTGCTCACGATCGATTTGGCGTCTGGAACGGCGACGGTCGTAGGTGCTAGCGCGGACCCTTCCAACAACGTTGGGATTGCTTTCAACGCCGCGGGTGAACTGTTCCTGAGTGAAGAGGGTGATCAGCAAGATCTGTGGCGGCTCGACCCGGACACCGGCGCCGAGACGCTGATCGGATCGACCGGCGAGCAGATCATCGCGCTGGCATTCGACGCTTCCGGAGTCCTGTACGGCGTCAGCGACTCGGACAACCCTGGCACTGCCGGACCGCCGACCGCGGTGAGTGGCCTCTACACGATCAATACTTCGACCGGCGCTTCGACTCTGGTCGGTCTCCTGGGCGTGGATTTCGACGATGGCGGGATCGCCTTCGACTCTGCTGGTGTGCTCTGGGGACTCGACGACGACGGCGAGATCTTCAACATCGACACGACGACCGGTGCTGGCACGATCGTCGGCATGGCGACGTGCGGTGGTGCGCCGTGTGAGAACTTCGAATCTCTGGCCCTCAGGGGTGGCGTGCTCGCTATCCCGACCAGCTCACCAGCTGGACTTCTAACGCTCGCGGCGGTTCTCAGCCTGCTCGGTTGGTTCTACCTGAGAAGACACAGGTCGTCGTCAGCTGCATGAACTCGGCCAGCGACTGGGTCGTCAGGTCCTCGGGCCGCTTTCCCGGCGCTGCCGGGCGGGATTCACGAACGTCGGCTTTCGCAGTGTGTGCGCGCGATGACACGGTAGGTTCCGGTGACACCCCGGTGTTGCGCTCGGGCACCTAGGCCGAATGGACGTATCCGTCACAGCTCTGCTGGATCGCATGCAGGACGGCGACTCTGCCGCCCTGGACGAACTGCTGCCCATCGTCTACCAGGAGCTGCGACGCCTCGCTCACGCCCAGCGTCGAAAACACTCGCTGCCGAGCGAGACCCTCAACACGACGGCGCTCGTTCACGAGGTGTACCTACGACTGGGCAAGGGGAGCAACGCACCGGCGAGCCGAGATCATCTGTTTGCCATCGCGGCTACGGCCATGAGGCAGTTGCTGGTCGACGAGGCGCGCAAGCGCGCGAGCCTGAAACGCGGGAGCGGCAAGAAGCCCGTCTCGCTGGACGAGGTCCACGAGGGCGCCGTCGATCTTCGCGAGGACGCCGAGCTCCTGCTGCAGATGGATCAGGCTCTCGAGGCGCTCGAGGAGACGAATCCTCGCCTGCGTCGGGTCGTCGAATGTCGCTTCTTCGGCGGGC
>JANQPS010000017.1 GCA_028285365.1 Thermoanaerobaculia bacterium
AGCCACCGATGGCGGCGGCAGCCGCAACCGCCGAGCCCGAGATCGCTCCGAAGAGGACACAGGCGACGATGTTCACGTAGGCGAGCCCGCCCGGGAGTGCGCCGACGAGCGCTCGGCCCAGCGCGACGAGTCGTCTAGCCGAGCCGCCGTGACTCATCAGCTGTCCCGAGAAGACGAACAGGGGAATCGCCAACAGCGCAAAACTGTCGAGCCCGGTCGCCAGCCTCTGGGCGACGGTCACAGCTGCTGGCTCGAGCGGCAGGCTCAACAGGAGGGTGCCGAGGGTCGCCAGGGCAATGGCGAAGGCGACCGGAGCACCACAGGCGAGGAGGCCTACGAAGAGGCCCGCCAGGACGACGACGTGCAGCAGCTCCACGCTCAGTCCTCGGATCTGTTGGCGTTGGCCGCGTTGGTCGTGGTGGTTGCGGGGCGCCGACCTGCGGTCTCGAGGAGGTCGGAGGCGCTGTAGAAGAGCATGATCAGCCCGGAGAGCGGCACCACTGCGTAGACGACGGCCAGCGGGACGCCGAGCGCCGCCGAGCTCTGCGAGAGCTGCCAGGTCAGTCGCGACAGCTGCGTGCCGCCGAAGAGCATGACCGTCACCGAGAAGAGGACGCCAGCCAGCGGCGGAACGAACCGCAGCCATCGGGCCAGCGTCGACGAACCGGACGCGAAGAGCCCCAGAGCGAGATGCTGCCCTTCGCCGAGTGCGCGGGTGGCACCCAGGAGTCCCAGCCAGATCAAGAGGTAGCGCGCTAGCTCCTCGGTGAACGAGCTGGGTCTTCCCGCGACGAACCGGGTCACGACCTGCCAGACGACACATCCGACCAGCGCCGCCATGAGCGCCACGAGGACTCCCCCGAGCAGGCGATCGAGTGAGGCTCGCAGCCCCCAAACCGGCTCTGGCGGCTGGCTCGAGTTGCCGGGTGGGCTCACGATCCCTCCCTCGAGGCCGGGCCTGGCGTGCTGGCTTGGGGACGCGTCGGGTCAGTAGATTCGGAAGGGGCGTCGGTACGGCTCGACACGTGAGTTGCCGGGGTGGCCGCCAGAATGCGCTCGAGCAGCCGTCGCTGCCCGGGATCGGTCACCGAGTCGTGGAGCGAGCGTGCCCGTTCGACGAAAGGCTCCTTGGCGGGGTGATGGACCTCGACACCGTCGGCCTGGACCTCGCGCAAGGCCTCCGCCGAGGCTTCTGC
This sequence comes from Thermoanaerobaculia bacterium, assembly GCA_028285365.1. Lineage (GTDB taxonomy): Bacteria > Acidobacteriota > Thermoanaerobaculia > Multivoradales > Multivoraceae > JANQPS01. Next base: position 1,197 of record JANQPS010000017.1, read on the forward strand.
CCAAAGACGCTTCTGGAGCTGTGCCGAGTCCCTGGCCGCAACCTCGAGGGCGCGTCGATGTTCGGGCTGCAGCCGCTGCCAGAGAGGTTCGGAGATGAGGAGCACGTCCGGCACGAAGGTGTGCTCGTCCAGTGAGTAGTGTCTCGCGACCTCGTAGTGTCTCGAGAGGTGGAAAGACGGCGGGTTGTTCTCCGCGCCGTCGACGACCCCCTGCTGGAGCGCGGTGTAGAGCTCGCCCCAGGAGATCGGTGTGGCGTGTCCTCCCAGGGTGTTGACCATCTGGATGGCCGTCGCGCTCTCCTGAGTGCGGATCTTGAGTCCGTCGAGATCGTCCGGATGCAGGACTGGCTCGCTGCGGGTGTAGAAGCTCCTGGCGCCGGCGTCGTAGAAGCAGAGGCCTCTCAGGCGGGACGACACCGGAGCGTCGAGAAGCTCCTGGCCGATGCCGCCTTCGAGGACCTCGAAGAGGTGAGTGGAGTCGCGAAAGAGGTAGGGCAGCCCGAGCACCGAGAAGTCGGCGGCAAACGCCTCCAGCACGCTGGCGGATACCTTCGTCATTCCGAGGCTGCCGATCTGGAGCAGCTCGACCGATTCGCGCTCGCTACCGAGCTGTTCGCTCGGGTAGATGCGGACCTCGAGCTCGCCGTCGGTGAGCTCTGACGCCCGCTCTGCGAGGTGGCTCATGGCGATATGGACCGGATGACTGGTGTCGAGCCCGTGACCCAATCGGATCACTTCGACCTGGGAGTCACTGCTCGAGCATCCCGACACAAGGCACGATAGCGCCAGCAGCGCCCCGAAGATGGCGACTGATGGCCAACGGCGAGCGGCGGTCCTGTGTGTTGCCGCGCTGTCCATGGGATGGCGCATATGAGGGCAGGAGTGTAGCCCGCTGGTATAGGAGCTGTGGGCCGGGGCTCGTCCGCGCTCACTGCCGTTGGGAAGCCGTTTCAAGGTCGCTGGACCGGATCGAGCCCTGTCGCGCCCGAGTGCGTCGCGAGAGAAGAGCGGGTAGCCTCTAGCGGGATGCAGCACGAGATCTCGCTCGAGGACCTGGCAGGAGAGATCGGGAAACAGTCGGCGCAAGCGATGACTGAAGCCGTGGAGCGCTGCGTGCACTGCGGCTTTTGCCTGGCGACCTGTCCGACGTACGTGACGCTCGGTGAGGAGATGGACTCGCCGAGAGGGCGGATCGTGCTCATGAAGGAGGCGCTCGAGGGAGGTCTGGACCTGGAGGACACGCTAGTCCATCTCGATCGCTGCCTGGGCTGCGTGGCCTGTGAGACGTCGTGCCCCTCGGGAGTCGAGTACGGCAGCCTGCTGCACGGATTCAGGGCTCGTGCCGAGCCGCTGCGCTCGGGAAAGGTGCGTCGGTGGCTTCGCCGAGCTTTGATCTGGTCGATGGCCTCGAGCAATAGGTTCCGCTTGGCGACGCTGTCAGGACGCCTGGCGAGACCTCTCGTCTCGGTACTACCGTCTCGGGCCGTGCCGTCGAGGCTGAGAGCTGCCTTGGACCTATTGCCCGACCGGGTTTCGAGGCCGTTGCCCCTACCGATCAGGGCGAAAGAACAGGGTACGCGCCGCGGCCGGGTGGCACTGCTGAGCGGTTGCGTACAGGAGGTCCTGGCTCCGGAGATCAATCGAGCGGCCGTCGAGTTGCTGACCCGCAACGGAATCGAGGTGAGCGTGCCGCGAGGTCAGGGGTGTTGTGGCGCCCTGGCCTTGCACGCTGGCGAGCAGGAGCAGGCTCGGGGGAGTGGTCGTGGGCTGGTGAAAGCGTTGCGAAACGCGCTCGACGAGCAGGTCGACGCCGTCGTTTCGACTGCGGCGGGCTGCGGCTCGGTACTCGGGCACTTCGGCGACCTGTTCGAGCC
>JANQPS010000044.1 GCA_028285365.1 Thermoanaerobaculia bacterium
CTCGAGGACACGCCGCTGCGCGTTGCCTATCAGGGTGTCGAAGGCTCGTTCAGCCACCTCACCGCCCAGCGTCGCTACGGCGGTCGCGTCGGTGGTGTCGTACTCAACGGCTACGAAACCTTCAGAGGCGCAGCCGAGTCGGTCAAGCTCGGCGTGAACGACGTGGCGCTCCTGCCGATAGAAAACAGTACAGCCGGATCGATCAACGAGACCTACGATCTACTGACCGAAGGCGGACTCGCAATGAACGCCGAGGAGATCTCCGAAGTCTCCCACTGCCTGCTCGGCCTGCGCGGCGCCAAGCGCGAGACGCTGCACACCGTGCTTTCCCATCCCCAGGCGCTCGCGCAGTGCGAACAGTTCCTGGCCGACATGCCGTGGGCCAAGGCGGTCACCGAATTCGACACCGCCGGTGCAGCAAGACGCGTGAAAGAGTCCAACGATGTCGGCCTCGGCGCGATCGCCAGCCAGTCGGCCGCCGGCGTGTTCGGTCTGGAGATCATTGCCGCGGACATCCAGAACGTACGCGCGAACTACACCCGCTTCGTAGAGCTCGCCGTCGAATCGGTGACCTGCGCACCAGAGCAGCCCTGCAAGACGTCGCTACTCCTCGCGACAGGACATCGACCGGGAGATCTGGGTCAGGTGCTGCTCGAGTTCGCCAAGCGCAGCGTCAACTTGACCAAGCTCGAGTCGCGGCCGGTCCCGGGGGCAGCCTGGCGCTACCGGTTCTATCTCGATCTGGACGGGCATGCGCGGAGCTCGGCCATCACCGAGGCGCTCGAGGCCATCGAGCCTCACACCGTCGAGCTACGCATCCTGGGCACCTACCCGAAGGCTCGCCAACCCGAGGCTGCCAGCGAGTCGGACGTGACCGGCAACAGCTCCGAGACTCCCTGAGGCACCAGCGTTGAGCGATTCCAGCGAGACCTACGACGTCGCTTGCGTCGGCGCAGGCATTCTCGGCCTCGCGACAGCCAGGGCACTACAATCGAGGTTTCGGTGCCGCGTCGTCGTCCTCGAGACCGAATCGTCCCCGGCACAGCACCAGACGGGTCACAACAGCGGAGTGATCCACTCCGGCCTCTACTACAAGCCCGGCTCCCTGAAGGCCGTCAACTGCACCGAAGGTCGGCTGCGTCTCGTGCGCTACTGCGAAGAGAAGGCCATTCCTTTCGAACAGTGCGGCAAGCTCGTCATCGCTACCCGCGACGACGAGATCCCGAGGCTCGACGAGCTGGAGCGACGCGGCCGCGCGAACGGACTCGACGGACTGACCCGCCTGTCGGGTGAGCAGATTCCGGATTTCGAGCCGCACGCCCGCGGCCTTGCCGCCCTGCACGTACCGGAGACCGGCATCGTCGACTACGTTGCAGTCGCTCGCTCCTATGCGACCGATGTCGCCGAGCTCGGCGGTGAGGTCAGGTACGGCTGGCAGGTCACCAACATCGTGACGTCATCCAGTGGGATCAGACTCGAAACCACTCAGGGCGCCGTCGAGGCCAAGACGCTCATCAACTGTGGCGGCCTACAGTGTGATCGCATCGCTCGACTCGCCGGGGCGCGCCCCGCTGTGAGGATCGTGCCGTTCCGCGGCGACTACTTCGATCTCGCACCACACAGCCGCCACCTGCTCGCGAACCTCATCTATCCGGTTCCGGATCCGCGTTTCCCGTTTCTGGGTGTGCACCTGACACGGCGGCTCGACGGCTCTGTCGAGGCTGGCCCGAACGCGGTGCTCGCCTTCCGGCGCGAAGGCTACGCAGCGCCGCGCTTCGACGTGCGAGACACGCTGAGCACCGTGACCTACCCCGGTTTCTGGCGTATGGCCCTGCGCTTCTGGAGAATCGCTCTGCAGGAGTTCCTGCGCGCGGGATCGCCCCGCCGCTTTGCCAACGAACTGCAACGCTTCGTGCCCGAGATCGGCGAGCAGGATCTGACTGCGGGCGGATGTGGAATCCGAGCCCAGGCCTTGGCCCCCGAAGGCGGGCTGCTGGACGACTTCTCGATCACGGCAGGCGAGCGCGCCTTGCACGTTCTCAATGCGCCGTCGCCTGCCGCCACCGCCTCTCTGGCCATCGGCGACAAGCTGGCGGACATGGCGGCCAGCAACTTCGACCTCCAGGAGCGTCCTTCGTGACCACTCCGACGTCGGACGTCGAGCGCTCGAGCCACACTGTTCTCGTCGACTTGTCCTTGGGCAAATCCGTCACCGACGAGCGAACGGTGTCGGCGATCCTCGAGCGACCGGCCGATCCTCACGCTCTCCTGGTCCTGGCTCACGGAGCTGGTGCGGGCATGCTCCATCCCCATCTCGAGCGCATCTCCCGACTCCTGGCCGAGCACGGGGTCGCCGTCTTGCGGCATCAGTTTCCCTACACCGAAGACGGTAGAAAACGACCGGACGCGGCTCCCCGTCTCGAAGCGACCGTTCGCGCAGCAGCAAGGTTCGGCGCCGAGCTGTGTCCAGGTCTCCCGCTCTTTGTCGGCGGGCGTTCGATGGGTGCGCGAATGAATGCCAGGGCCGAGGCCGATCGACCGCAGTCATCCGTCAGAGGACTGGTCTTCTTCGCCTTTCCTCTGCACCGCCCGCTCAAGAAAGCCGATCCAGACCCGGAGCTCGAGCGCGCCGAGCATCTTCATCGTCTCAGCAAACCTCTCCTGTTCCTCCAGGGGACGCGTGACACGCTAGCGAGAATCCATCTGGTTCGGGGCGTCGTCGGATCACTGCCGCATGCCGAGCTCTTCGAGGTCGAAGAAGGTGACCATTCCTTCAAGGTCCCCAAGCGGACGGGCAAGACGCTCGAGAGCGTCGAACAAGAGCTGGCCCAGGCCGTGTCCACGTGGACGAAGCGCCTCGCCACATCCTGATCCCTCGCCCGAGCGCACTCGTTCGAAGGCGGCCTGCACAGACCAACCCGGATCCGCGGAGATCGCGAGCTCGACCGGTTAAGATCCCGCCACCTTTGGCCGCACCAGCACTGACTGGCGAACGAGCTGGCCAACGAATAGGACAACGACACGACGCGACCCTCTCGCCGTGCCACCTACCAAGGACACTGCAGAGGAAGGTGCGATCTGCGCACCGCCGTCGGTTCGAGCCAAGGAGCTCCAGACATGCGCCTTCTCACGACCCCCTCGTCGATCCAGATCGTTCCTCGCCTCCTGCTCGCCGCAGGTCTGGCGACCTGCCTTGCCTGCGCACCTTCCGGCGATGGCGCCGACCGCGCGGCGGGCACGAGCGACCAAGCGCTCAGCTACCCCGACGCCAACCGCTCTGAGCACGTCGACAACTACTTCGGGCAAGAGATCGCGGACCCCTACCGATGGTTCGAAGATCTCGATTCACCCGAGACCGGCACCTGGGTCAAGGCACAGAACGACCTCTCACGTCCCTACCTCGAAGGCATCGCGAGCCGCGAGCACATCAAGTCGATGCTCGAACGCCTGTGGGACCACGAACGCATCACGACGCCACGCAAAGAGGCGGGAGCCTACTTCTACAGCCGCAACGACGGGCTTCAGGATCAGAGCGTGTACTACCGCACCACCGACCTCGACCAGCCAGGCGAGGTGGTGCTCGACCCGAACACGTTCTCCGACGACGGCACGGTCTCGTTGGCGGGCCTGCAGATCAGCCCGACCGGCAAGCACATCGCCTACGCTCGCTCCGATGGTGGAAGCGACTGGCGCACCTGGCACGTGCGCGACCTCGAAACGGGCAAAGACACCTCCGACGTTCTCCAGTACACGAAATTCAGCAGCGTCTCGTGGACCCGAGACGGCCAAAGCCTCTACTACAGCCGCTATCCGACCAACGAGGCGGGCGAAGGAGACGACCAGAAGACCGTCAGCATCTACCACCACAAGCTCGGCACGGATCAGAGCGAAGACCAGCTCGTCTACAAAGCCCCGAGTGACAAGCGCAACGCCTACGCGAGCGTCACGGAAGACGGACGCTACGCCCTCGTGTCACTCCAGGAGACCAGCAACCTCAACAACGCCTACTCCTACGTAGACCTCCAGGCTGGAGGCTTCGACGTCAAGCCCCTGCTCGACGACTGGAACGCGCGCTACGGATTTGTCGGCAACGTCGGCTCGACCTTCTACTTCACGACCAATCTCGACGCACCCCGTCAGCGGGTCTTTGCAATCGACGTCGCCGCGGGCGACCGAGAGCCACGCGAGATCCTGGCGGAGAGCGAGCACACCCTCCGCGGTGCCAGCCTCGTCGGAGGCCACCTCCTCGCCTACTACCTCGCCGACGCTCACTCGCGAGTGATGATCCACGACCAGAACGGCGAGCTGGTGCGCGAAGTCGAGCTTCCTGGCCTGGGCAGCGTCAGCGGCTTCGGTGGCAAGTGGGACGACCCCGAGACTTTCTACTCGTTCGAGAGCTTCTCGCAGGCTGACCGGATCTACCGCTACGACATCGCCGAAGACACCACGACTCTGTATCGCGAAACGGAGCTACCGTTCTCGGGCGACGACTTCGAGAGTCGACAGGTGTTCTACGAGAGCAAAGACGGGACGAAGGTGCCCATGTTCATCACCCATCGCAAGGGACTCGAGCTCGACGGCAGCCATCCGACGCTGCTCTATGGCTACGGCGGTTTCAACATTCCCCAGACTCCTCGCTTCAGCGTGGCGCGCGCCGTGTGGCTGGAGATGGGTGGCGTGTTGGCCGTGGCCAACCTCCGCGGCGGCGGCGAGTACGGACGCGAGTGGCACCTGGCGGGCACCAAACTCCGCAAACAAAACGTCTTCGACGACTTCATCGCCGCGGCCGAGTATCTGATCGCCGAGAAGTACACCACGACACCGAAGCTCGCTATCCAGGGCGGCAGCAACGGCGGACTGCTCGTAGGCGCGGTCATGACCCAGCGACCCGAGCTGTTCGGCGCTGCGCTACCTGCCGTCGGTGTTCTCGACATGCTGCGCTATCACACCGCCTCGGCCAACGCTCGCAACTGGTCGAACGACTACGGGCTGAGTGAGAACGAGGACGAGTTCAAGGCCCAGCTCGCCTACTCCCCGGTGCACAACGCCGACGTGGGAACCTGCTACCCGCCGACGCTGGTGACCACGGCCGATCACGACGATCGCGTCGTTCCCTGGCACAGCTTCAAGTTCGGTGCCGCCTTGCAGCACGCTCAAGGGTGCGGGAACCCGATTCTCGTTCGCATCCAGACGCGCGCTGGTCACGGGGCCGGAACTCCGACCTGGATGCGTGTCGAGAACATCGCAGATCAGTGGGCCTTCCTGGCGAAGGCGCTCGGTATGAGCGTGCCGAATCCGAGCTGACCACGACACGTTCGTGATCAGTCGTCGCTGGCTAGCGGGTGACGCGGTCGAGCTCGCACCTCAGCTCCTCGGCAAGCGAATCGTGGCCGGTGCTCTCTCGGGCAGGATCGTCGAGGTCGAGGCCTATCGGCAGGATGACCCGGCCAGTCATTCTTTCGCCGGGGAGACACCCCGCACCCGCACCATGTTCGGCCCGCCCGGTCATCTCTACGTCTACTTCACTTACGGCATGCACTGGTGCATGAACGTGGTCTGCGGGCCCGAAGGCTACGGCGCGGCGATCCTGATTCGTGCCCTCGAACCGCTCACGGGTCAAAGCGTCATGAAGAGCCGACGCATCAAGGCCAGGCGCGAGCGGGACCTCTGCTCAGGTCCCGCAAAACTCTGCCAGGCTCTGGGAGTCGACCGCAGCTTCGACGGAGTCGACCTGCTGCACGCCGAGTCCCCCATCCGACTCGTCGACGACGGGATCGCGCCACCCGATCAGCCGGGCGTGGGCCCCAGAATCGGGATCAGCAAGGCCACCCAGGAACCGTGGCGGTTCTTTACAGTCGGCAGCGAACATGTCTCGCGCTAGTCGCGGACGCACTGAAAGGAACAACGGGAGAACCGAGCATGACTCAACCAAGCACCACCGCCTTCATCGGGCTCGGCGTCATGGGGTTTCCCATGGCTGGGCACCTCGCGGCAGCAGGCCACGAGGTGCAGGTCTACAACCGCACTTCGGCAACCGCTGAGCGCTGGACCCGTGTGCACACCGGAAAGGCATTGCCGACGCCACGCGAGGCCGCGGACGGCGCCGAGTTCGTCTTTCTCTGCGTCGGCAACGACGACGACGTGCGCTCGGTGGCGCTCGGTGATGACGGCGCTCTCGCCGGGATGAAAGACGGAGCAGTGCTGGTCGACCACACGACCGCGTCCGCAGTCGTGGCACGAGAGCTCGACGCAGCCGCTTCAGCACAAGGCTGCGGATTTCTCGACGCGCCGATCTCGGGTGGTCAGGTCGGAGCCGAGAACGGGGCACTCACCGTGATGTGTGGAGGTGCGGAGGCAACGTTCGAGAGCGCCCGCCCCATCATCGACGCCTACGCCAAGGCCGTCACCTTGCTGGGTCCAGCCGGCTCGGGACAGCTCACCAAGATGGTCAACCAGATGTGCATCGCAGGGCTCCTGCAGGGGCTCTCCGAGGGTCTTCACTTTGCGGAGCGTGCGGGGCTCGACGGTCGTCTGGTCGTCGAGGCGATCGGCAAAGGGGCGGCTCAGTCGTGGCAGATGGACAACCGCGCCGAGACCATGATCGACGGCGAGTTCGACTTCGGTTTTGCCGTCGAGTGGATGAAAAAGGACCTCGGCATTGCGC
>JANQPS010000055.1 GCA_028285365.1 Thermoanaerobaculia bacterium
AGGACACGCCAGCACCACCGAATCTGCGTGTACCGGAGAGCCACGCAAGGTGGTCGGGACCGTGTACTGCGACAACAAGTTCACCCTCTGGGTCAACGGCGAAGAAGTAGCGTCTGATCCCGTGGCCTTTACTCCGCATCAGGCCGTCCGAGTCGAGTTCGACTGGGACGGCGCGACCGACATCACCTACGCGATCCAATGTGAAGACTTCGCGTCGGCGTCTGGCTACGAGTACGTCGAGACCGGGCGGCCGCAGCTGGGCGACGGTGCGTTGATCGCTCAGTTCGACGATCGACGAAAGACCGTGACCTCGGCGGCCGACTGGCGTGTCCACGTGGTGACCTTCGGCCCGACTGACAGCAGCATCGACGCCGGATGCTCGTCGACGAACCTCGAGGCTTGCGTGGTCGATGATCGAGGAGCTCCGGAGAACTGGACGTCGACGGACTTCGATGACAGCAGCTGGCCTCTAGCCACCTCCTACACCGCCCGAGAGGCGGGCTGGGGACGGCCTCCGAAGTGGAGCGCCTCGGAAGGGTGTTGCGGGATGACGTCGCCCGTCGATCGGTCGGACCTCGGGTGTGATCCCGCGGTCCGCCAGGAGCAATGCCTCGAGCCGAAGACCCAATTCTCCGGCAGTCGAGCCGAGTTCATCTGGGGCGCCGACCTCGAGCGAGACAACCGAGTGCTTTTCAGGCACACGGCAACCTGCCCGTCGACCGTCGACGACCTCCCATAGGGCGGCGGCAACGCTCGTCGCACGGTCTCGATACGCTGCCCCGCATGAAGTCCACGAGACCGGTAAATCGCAGCAGCAGCCGGGCTGTCTGGACGCTGCTGCTGACGCTCGCGAGTCCGGCGACTCATGGGACGTGGTCGGTCGTAGCGACCGACCCGGAGACCGGAGAAGTGGGCAGCGCCGGAGCGTCCTGCACGCCCTTCGTCGCCGGAATCGTTGGGCTCGTGCCCGGACACGGTGTCCTGGTGGACCAGGCGGTCTCCCACGCCAAGGCGCGACGCCTTGGCATGAGGCTGATGGCGGAGGGTGCCTCCCCGCAGGACATCGTCCAGGCGATGTCTGACGAGACCTTTCGGCCTGACGCGGAAGTTGGGCAATACGGTGTGGCCACCCTCACGAGTGCACAGGGCGCGTCGTTCACGGGATCCGAGGCGGCGACGTGGAAAGGGCACACCTGCTCGCCCGGAGTGTGTGTCCAGGGCAACACCCTCGTCGGCGAAGGTGTCCTGCAAGCAACTCACGACGCCTTCACGCGCAGCGAAGGGCCTCTCGTCGAACGGCTCGTCAACGCGTTAGCAGCCGGGGCTGACGAGGGCGGAGACCAACGTTGTGGAGCCCGATCGGCATCGTCGGCCTACGTCGTGGTGGCTCGACCGGGTGAATCGACCAACAGCGCGTCGTGCGCAGTCGTCAGCCCCTTCTTGCGCGACGAAACCAACGCGGTCGACTGGCTGCGTGCGGAGTACGAGATGGCTGGCTGCACGAACGTGCGATTCCTCCCGCTCATCGGGCTCGAGCTCGTCGCTCTCTTCGCGCTCTTGCCGCCCCTCGCCTCGATTCTGATCCTGCTCGCACCACGCCTACGGCGCCAGCGCTCGACAGTGACCGTGACGCTATCGGCGATCCTGCCACCCGTCGTGATGCTGCTGATGTTGGGCGCACTCTCGATCGCCGGCTTCAAGATCGGCGTTTGGCCACAGGTGGTCGGGATCATGTGCATGATCACCGCGCTGGTGGGAATCACTTGCTGGGGTGCCGGCAGCGGCGTGCGGAGGCTGCTGTCGCGCCAGGAGCGGCGACCTCGGCAATGAGCGCCGACTCCTCTCCTTCGAATCGAGCAGACCGCTCGGGATCTAGTTGACTTCGGCCTTCGAAGCGAGGTTCCGTTCCAAGAAGTCGACGATCCGTCGACTGGCATCCGCCGCACTCTCGTGTCTCCAGTTGAAGATCACGTGGCCTTCACCTTCATAGAGCGCAAGCTGGACGTCGCGGTCCAATCGCCTCAGAGCCACAAACAACTTTTCAGCGTCATGTACAGCCCAGTCTTCTGTACCGTGTACCAGCAGCAACGGGGTCTTGATCTTGTCGGCTTGATAGTAGGGCGAGTTGTCGATGTAGCGCCTAAGGTTGGCCCACGGGTGATCACCCATGCGCGCCTGGCCACCCTCGGCCCAGCCCACCCAGAAGGACGTTTGACTTTCGCCGAGGTGACCGTAGGTGCCACCGAGATCGAAGATGCCCGAGACCGCGACGGCAGCTCGAAACAGATTCGTGCGGCTGACGATCGCGGCAGCGCCGAAGCCGCCAAACGACTGACCACCGATGGCGAGTCGTTCCAGATCGACGTAGCCGAGCTCAGCGGCGCGGTAGACCTGCGGCAAGAGCACGTCGACCATCTCCTGCATCGGGTTGCCCGACTCACCGCTGGGACCAAGCTGGAGGTCCGCCATGATCACCGCATAACCCCGGCTGAGAAACAGCAGGGTGGGAATCGAGAGCCGCTGACCGCCACCGAATCGTTCGACATCTGCGGTGACGTTTCCGCCCGGATACATCAGCACGATCCCGGGCGGACGATCCCCCTTCGACACTCCGGGCGGCAGCAGGATGGCGGTCCTCGCCCGAGACAGCCGACCATCATGTAGCGGCACCGTCACCTCGATCACCTCGGCCCTGGGCTTGGCTGTGTCAGCCAAACGCGGCTCGACCCGACTGACTCGGCGCTTCTCAGCCAGCGTCGTGTCGAATCGGTAGATATCCGGAGGGGTGCCGAGGTCCTCATAGATGGCAAACAGGTCCTCGTGGGTCGCGCTGCCACTGAAGCTCCTGAACCGGGCGATCCCGGACCATAGGGTCACCGGTGACGACGTACCCAAAGCATCAAGGTCATAGCGCAAGACACTCGACTCTCCCGTAAGGGAATGCCTAGCCAGCACCGTGACCGAGTTGTTCGGCTGCCACAGAACCCCCTCGTCGGTCGAGATGAGAGAGAGGTAATGCCATGGAGGCGCCAGATCGATTCGCCGGCCAGATGCTCCGTCGAGTGGGACCACACCAATTCCCTGCGACCGTCCACTCTGATCGCCGTCATGTCGATCGAGAGGCTCGACTCCGACCATCACGTGCTCGCCGTCTCTCGTAAAGAGCAGCGGTGAAGAAGAGAAGCCGGCGAGTCCGTCCCCCAGGCTCCGCGCGCGACCGGCCCCCCGCTCACCGATCTCGATCATCTGGAGCCGCTCCTCGGCGTCGACGTAGACGATCAGGTCACGGGTCGGATGCCATCGGTAGGTCAGCCGGTGGTAGTCCATCGGCATCAGAGGAAGATCACTAGCGAGTTTTTGGACCTCCCCTCCGGCCGTCGAGACCAGGGCCAAATCGACGGTAGAGCGCTGTGACGTGATGCTTCTGTTCTTGAAAACCGAGAGGTAGGTCAGCCACCGACCTGACGGGGAGATCCGCAGAACGCTCGGGCTTGGGTCCCCGTCAGCATCAGCCAGAACTGTCATCGACCTCGTATCCACATCAAACCCGGCGAGAGTGGCGTTGTTCTCGAACATGATGAAGTCACGCAGAGGCTTCTCGGCCTCCTGGCCTTCGAGCCCGGAGCTTTCGCTACCAGAGGTCAGGACCGTCACCGCAATGTCGTCCGGCGGAGATTCTTGCGAGAATCCACCTCCCATGAATGAGGACCAGTCGTTGCGATCTTGGTCAGGCGCCAGCGGAACGAACAGACGCGAGCCATCGGGACTCCACATCGGCTCATCGCCAACCCACAGCTTTGGCTTGATCCGGGCTTCGCTCACCTTGGTCGTCATGCCAGATGACAGATGGTGGACAAACAGCTGAGGAAAACCGTCCGCATCCGAGTAGAAGGCGATTCCTGCGCTGTCGGGCGACCAGGACGGCCTCCAACAGTTGCCATTGGCCGGACACACGTCCCGGGCCTCCCCACCATCCGCAGCTGCCACAACAACACGGTCGCCAACACTCGATGTCGGGGTTCCGTTGGCCTGGTAGCGGGCGTCGAGATTGAGGTCACCAGACGCATGGCGCACTGTGAACGCCACCCACTCCCCGCTGGGACTTGCCCGAATCACCGACTCCTGCGGCAGCTGTCGACGATCGAAGGCCAGTTCGAAAGGCAGCTCCTCCGAAGCCGCGAAGCTCCACGCCGATGTCGCCGCGACGGTGAGACTAAGGGCTACCAGAGTCACACGCGATGAAGCTCCCATTTGCGGCCTCCAATCTGACGCGAGCGAGCGCGGGTGAGCATCTCGGACGGGCTGCGTCTCTGGATCATAGCTCTAGTAGAGAGCGCCTTGGATGGCGGATGACCAGCCAGGTCACTCGGTCCCGGCAGACGCACCAGGAGACAACCAGACCGTTCTCTCGGTCGTGACCTGAATCACTCACTATCATCGCGAGTGTTGCCTATCGAAACTCGTCGACGCGCTTGGCTCGGGAACGCGCAGCTCGGTTCCGACTGCCTCACAAACCTCCTCGGACCGTGCGAGGTAGCGTAAAGCAACTGCTCGCCCTAGATTTTCGAGGGTGGGAAGGAGGTATCTCATGACCACGACCATCACGCTCTGGGGTGTCGGTACCGCCCGATGCTTGCGGCCGATCTGGGTCGCCGAGGAGCTCGGTCTCCAGTACGACCTGAGGCCGATCGGGCCCCGAACCGGCGAGACGCAGACACCCGAGTTCAAGGCTCTCAACCGCAAACAGAAGATTCCGCTTCTGGTTGACGGCGACTTCCGGCTCTCGGAGAGCGTCGCGATCTGCCGCTACCTCATCGATACCTACCCGAACGACTCGATCTACCGCCCGGCGTCTCCCCAGGAGCGCGCTCGCGAAGACGAGTGGTGCTGTCACGTCTACGGTGAGATCGACGAGACCAGCCTCTACATCATGCGCCGCCACGGCGACCTCGGTCACATCTACGGGAGTTCTCCGGAGGTCGTGAAGGCGTCGAAAGAGTACGCCGAGCTCCACCTTCACGCCGTCGACGATCTGCTGGACGGTCGTTCGTCGGTGCTCGAGGGTGGCTTCGGCCTCGCCGACGTCGTCTTGCAGAGCTGCCTCGACTGGGCCGTCGCCTACGGCATCGGTCTGGCTCCCCGTCTCGAGGCCTACCGACAGGGACTCGCGGGACGCGATGCCTACCAGCGAGCCGTGAAAGTGAACTCCGGAGAGAGAAGACATGAGTGACATCGGCAAGGTGACCACCGAGCTCAGCGGCCACGTCTTGGAGATCCACGTCGACAGGGCCGACAAGATGAACGGGTTCACGCCCGAAATGTTCGACCAGCTGGCAGACGCCTTCACCCAGCTCGAGAACCACGACGACGCCTGGGTCGGACTGCTGACCTTCGCTGGCACGCACACGACCGCCGGACTCGACCTACCCCGGTTTGCAGGCTCGATGAAAGACGGCTCTCGCGACGAACGGGTGAACGACTCTGTGGATGCCTTCGCGATTCGAAGACGGTGCAGCAAACCGATCGTGATGGCAG
>JANQPS010000102.1 GCA_028285365.1 Thermoanaerobaculia bacterium
GGGTGGTGGCTCTTCGCGGTCCGCTTTCGGCCCGCGTCGAGATGCCGGCTGAGTTCGGCGCTTCGCCGCTGGCTCTCGATCTGGTGTGGGTTTCGACGAGTGGCGGCGACACGACCCTGATCGCGCCGTCGCGCGGTCTCGCTCGACCTCACTTCGGACCGGAAGACGACCGGATCTACGTCACCTCGAGTACCGGGCTCAAGTCGATGCGCTGGGACGGTACCGATCAGCGAACCCACCTTCAGGTGGTCGGCCCGGGCCTCTACTTCGTGGCCGAGCCGGTGCCGGCCGACGAGCTGCGCATCAGTCCCGACGGGCGTTGGGCGCTGGCGCGAGCGAGCAATCAGTTCTACCTGGTGGCCGTGCCAGCGGTTGGTGGCGAAGCGCCGAAGGTCAACGTGGCGGCCCCGAGTGTTCCAGTGCGCAAGCTGACTCCTCTCGGAGCCGACAGCATCGCGTGGAGCGACGGTGGCGACACCATCAGCTGGAGCCTCGGCTCGAGCTTCTGGACGTTGGCTCGATCCGCGGTGGACTTTCCGCGCGCACCGGCGGGAGGCGCACCGTCTGGCGGTGACGCGGCGGCAGCCGAGGGATCGGACGAAGAGGACGAGAGTACGAGCGAAGGGGCGGACGAGGCTTCGAGCTATCCGGAAGCGACTCGTCGGGAGATCGTCGTGGAAGTGCCTCGGAGCGTGCCGCAAGGAGTCGTGGCGCTGCGCGGAGCTCGGCTCGTCACGATGGACGGGGCCGACGGCGGCGTCATCGATCGCGGTGACATCGTGGTTCGTGACAACCGGATCGTCGCGGTTGGCGCCGCCGGATCGGTCACGATCCCGGATGGTGCGACGCAGATCGATGTCGACGGCAAGACGATCGTTCCGGGTTTTGTCGACACCCACGCCCACTGGATCGAGATCAGGCGCGGCGTGCTCGACCCTGATTCCTGGCCCTTCTACGCCAACCTCGCCTGGGGTGTCACGACCGGACTCGACGTGCAGACGATGACCAACGACATGTTCGCCTACCAGGACATGATCGATGCGGGCGAGCTGATCGGTCCGCGCGCTTTCTCCACAGGACCCGGGATCTTCTCGAACAACGACTTCAAGAGTCGAGAGGACGTCGAGGGTGTCCTCGAGCGCTACCGCGACTACTACCGGACTCGCAACCTGAAGGCCTATCTTCCTGGAAACCGCAAGCAGCGCCAGTGGATTGCCCAGGTCTCCAAAGAGCTCGGGATGATGCCGACGACGGAGGGTGGACTCGATCTCAAGCTCGACCTCACCCACGGTCTCGATGGTTTTGCCGGGAACGAACACTCCCTGCCGGTCGTGCCGCTCTTCGAGGATGTCGTCCAACTGTACGCCCAGGCAGGTACGGCCTACACGCCGACGCTGCTGGTCGCCTACGGCGGTCCCTGGGCCGAGAACCACTACTACACGACCGAAAAGGTCCACGAGCGCGACAAACTCCGTCGCTTCGTACCCCCGGGGACCATCGACGGGGTGTCTCGCAAGCGCGACTGGTTTCGCCCGGACGAGCACATCTTCTCTCGTCTCGCAGAGTCAGCGGCCAAGGTGATGCGCGCCGGTGGACGTGTGGGCATTGGTGCGCACGGCCAACTCCAGGGGCTCGGCTATCACTGGGAGCTGTGGGCGCTGCACAGCGGGGGCTTCAGCGAGGTCGAGGCCCTGCGTGCGGCCACGATCATGGGGGCCGAGATCATCGGAGTAGGACAAGACCTGGGAAGCCTGGAAGTCGGCAAGCTCGCCGATCTGGTGGTGCTGGACGGCAATCCTCTCGAGGACATCCGCAACACTGACACGGTCCGCTACGTCATGAAGAACGGTGAGATCTTCGAGGGGGAGACGCTCGATCGGGTTTGGCCGTCACCCAGAGAGTTTCCCGAGCTCTGGTGGTGGGAGGAAGAAGAGCGTCTGGATTTGTTGTTGCGGAGCGCCCGGCAGTGACGCGAGTCGACGACGCAAAGCCCCTGTCGGGCTACGAGCGCGAGCCGCGAGCGCGCTCACTCGAGGCACGAGTCATCGACTCCGGTGAGAACGAAGGACGCGCCTTTCTCGTGCTCGACGACACGATTCTCTATCCGGAAGGTGGCGGGCAACCTTCGGATCGCGGACGCGCCGGCTCTCTGGACGTGACGCTCGTACGGCGAGAGGGCGGCGAGATCAGGCACTATCTCGTCGAGTCCTCGTCGGCGTCACAAGCGCGGCCGGCGATCGGTGAATCCGTCATGGTCGAGCTGGACTGGCAGCGCCGCTTCGACCACATGCAGCAGCACACCGCGCAACACCTCCTGTCGGCAATCGCCCAGGATCGCTTCGGCTGGGCGACGACGGCGTTTCACCTGGGTGAGCTGCGCTCTGACATCGAGCTGGATGTCGCCGCTATCGATTCCCGTCAGGCTGCCGAGCTCGAGGACGCGGTTGCCGCAGAGATTCGTGCCGCACGGGTCATCCGGAGCTACCGGGTGCAGCCGGAGGAGCTCGAGAATCTGGACGTGCGCAGTCGCGGTCTGCCGGCTGGTCATGAGGGAACGGTCAGGCTGGTGGAGATCGACGGGATCGATCTCAACACCTGTGGCGGAACCCACCTGCAGTCGACCGCCGAGATCGAGGCCGTGGCTCTACTGGGTACGGAGCCGATGCGCGGCGGTACTCGCCTCTACTTCGTGGCTGGCCAGCGCCTGCGAGAGCGACTACGAGAGCACGAGGGGCGTCTGAGCGAACTTCGTGATCTGCTCGACGTCGGCGATGACGAGATCGTGGATGCGACGCGCTCACGAGCGACCAGGTTGGCGGATGCGGCGCGCGCTCGGAAACACTGGCTCGAGAGGTGGTGTGAGGCGATCGGGGAGCGCCTGGCTCAGGGCGGTGCACCGGTCGTCCAGCTCCATGACGATGCCTGCGATCTCAAGGCTCTACAGCTGATGGCCCGTCAGCTCGATGCGACGCAGTTTGCCCTGCTCACAGGAGGCTCGGCACCCGAAGCCTGTTTTCTGGTGCGCGGGGCAGAAGGCACCGATGTCGGCTCGCTCGGTAGCGAGGTTGCTGATCTCCTCGAGGGCCGAGGAGGCGGGCGTGGGGAGATCTAACAGGGGCGGTGCGCTAACCTGACGCGCCGAAACGAGGCGCTCGACAAGATTGCGATCGCCGCGGACAGCCGGAGGGAGTCGGGCGACTCGTGATGGTGCCCGCCATACGGAGCGAGACCAACTGGATGAGGAGGCGATCGACATGACAGACACTGGAGCACCACTCGCCGGACGCCTGGCGCTCGTCACCGGTGGTAGCCGCGGAATCGGGCGTGGAATCTGCCTCGGCTTGGCGGAGGACGGCGCCGACGTCGCGGTCAACTACCGGCGCGATGCAGAAGCTGCCGAAGAGGCCGCGGCGGAGATTCGCGCTCTCGGCCGACGTGCCGAGATCTTTCAGGCATCTGTCGACGATCCCGAGGCGGTCGACGCGATGGTCGCCCGACTCGAGCAGTCGATGGGAGCGCCGTCCATCGTCGTTCACAACGCTGGTATCGCGAGCCGCGGTCACACTGTGGAAGAGACCGATCCGGCGGAGCTCGAACGAGTCATGCGCGTCCACGCGTTGGGGCCGCACTACCTGAGCAAGAAGCTGATACCCATGATGCGCCGGCACGATCGGGCCGACATGATCATGATCTCGTCGGTTGCGACGCTCAATCATTCGGGCCGAGGCGGCCCCTACAACATGGCGAAGGCAGCCATGGAGTCGCTGGCGCTGACGCTCTCCAAAGAACTGAGGAGTGACGGCATTCGCGTCAACATCGTGGCGCCCGGTCTGGTCGAGACGGAAATGGGCCGACGTCTGATGAAGGCGCGCTCGGGCGTCGAAGACCTGAGGGAGCTCGATGCGAGCATGCCCTTCGGACGCGTGTGTCAGCCAGAAGACATCGCCGGGGCGGTGCGCTTTTTCGTCTCGGCCAACAGCAGCTACGTGACGGGAGAGAAGCTCAACGTTCACGGTGGCGGCCGGTGACCGAGGCCGGACGCTCAGACAGCGGCTGGTGGCGAGCGAGTTGGACCTACTTCCTCGTTGCCTTCGTCAGCTGGGTGCTGGCAGCGATCTCGGTCGTCGTTCGGGCCCTCGGCGGCCCGATGCTGTTCGCCTTCATCACAGTCTCGGTCGTGTTCCTCGTGTTCGGAGCGATCGAGTTCAAGAAGGAAGACCTGGCGCGGCGTGCCGACTCCGAGGAGGAAGCGTGAGCGAGTCGCCGAGCAGGGTCAGGAGCGAGAGAGGGAGGATCCTCCGAACGCTCGGGGATGGTGAATTGCTGGAGGCTGATGCCGAGGTGGGGCGAGTGGTTCTGGCGTTTACCGCGAAGCCCGAGTTCTGTCACTCCGGCGGAATCGTGCAGGGTGGGTTCGTCACTGGCTGGCTCGACTCGGCCATGGCGCACGCGGGCCTACACGCTCGGGGTGCGGACACCCGCCTCGCCACGCTCGAGATCAAGGTGAACTTCCTTCGAGCGACCAACCCGGGTCAGCGCGTCCGAGCCGAAGGCTGGGTCGAGCGGATGGGAAAGAGCGTTGCGTTCCTGGCGGCCCGCCTGCTCGACGAGCAGGGGGAGCTGATTGCGACGGCCAGCTCGACGGCACGCGTCAGCTCGGGTTTTCGGGCGTGATTGGTGGGTGAGCTCGCCGCTCAGTGGTTCTCGCTGATTGGCAGGTTCGTCTGGCCCATGAGGTACTCGTCCACCTTGGCGGCGGCGCCGCGGCCTTCGTTGATCGCCCAGACGACCAGACTCTGACCTCGCCTGCAGTCGCCGGCCGCAAACACGCCCTCGACACTGGTTTCGAAGTCGCCATAAGGCGCCGAGAAGTTGGAACGCTCGTCGGTATCGAAGCCGAGCGCCTTCGCGATCGTCTGTTCGGGGCCCAGGAACCCCATCGCCAGCAACACGAGATCGGCTTCGAAGACCCGCTCGCTTCCGGGCACCACCGTCATCGTGTAGCGACCGGTGTCGTCGCGGGCCCACTCGACGCGAGCGGTCTCGATTCCTCGAACGCGGCCGTGGCCGTCGTCGAGAAAGCGCTTGGAGACGATGCTGAACTCCCGCGGATCGTGGCCAAAGCGCGCCTTGGCCTCCGCATGGCCATAGTCGACTCTGAAGATCCGAGGCCACTGGGGCCAGGGATTGTCGCCGGCGCGGTCATCGGGTGGTTCCGGTAGGAGCTCGAAGTTGACGAGGCTCTCGCAGCCGTGGCGTAACGATGTGCCGATGCAGTCGGTGCCGGTGTCGCCGCCGCCGACGACGATCACCTTGCGGTCTTTTGCGCTGATGTAGTGGCCGTTCTCGAGCCCTGAGTCGAGCAGGCTTCGGGTGTTTTCGGTCAGGAACTCCATGGCGAAGTGAATTCCGCCGAGCTCGCGGCCCGGGATCTCGAGATCGCGTGGGACCGTCGCGCCACACGCGAGGAGAGTGGCGTCGAACTGACTCAGCAGCTCGTCTGGGTCCACGTTGTGGCCCACGTGCGCGTTGGTCCGAAATGTCACGCCTTCGGCGCGCAGCAGATCGAGACGACGCTCGACCACGACTCGTTTGTCCAACTTCATGTTGGGAATGCCGTACATCAGCAGCCCGCCGAGGCGATCCTCGCGCTCGAACACGGTCACCTGGTGCCCGGCCTGGTTCAGCTGGTCGGCGGCGGCCAGACCGGCAGGCCCGGAGCCGACGATGGCGACGCGCTTGCCGGTGCGCTCTTCGGGCATCCGCGCCTCGACCCAACCCTCGGCGAATGCGCGGTCGATGATGGCGTTCTCGATGTTCTTGATCGTTACCGGCGGATCCGTGATGCCGAGAACACAGGCTCCTTCGCAGGGCGCCGGACAGACGCGGCCCGTGAACTCCGGGAAGTTGTTCGTCTTGTGGAGCCGGTCGATGGCTTTGCGCCACTCACCCCGGAACACCAGGTCGTTCCACTCGGGGATCAGATTGTCGATCGGACAACCGCTGTGCGACTGGCAGAAGGGAACTCCGCAGTCCATGCAGCGAGCCCCTTGCTGACGCAGGTGCTTCTCCGGCACCGTTTCCTCGAATTCACCCCAGCCCTGTAGCCGGACGAGGGGATCGAGCTTTGGGATCGGCTGGCGCCGAAACTGTCTGAAACCGGTGTGTTTGCCCATGGTTGTCTCTGAGTCCCTCAACGGCGCCGACTACGCGGCGGCCTCGGTGTCGTCTCCGTCAGCTTCTTGCGACTCGGCTGGCGATGGGGCGACGGCGCTGGCGCCGCCAGCTGGCTCCCCGAGAAGTACCCGCTTGTAGTCGGTCGGCATGACCTGGCGGAAGTGCTGCAGCGAGTCGGCCCAGTTCGCGAGAATCTCTTCGGCAACCGTCGATCCGGTGACCTCGAGGTGTCTCGCGATGAGCTGCTTGAGCTCGTCGTGGTACTCCTCACCAACCGGCTCGATCTCGACCATCTCGAGATTGCACATCGTCTCGAACGTTCGATTGCGATCGAGGACCCAGGCAATGCCGCCACTCATGCCGGCGGCGAAGTTACGGCCCGTTTCGCCCAGGATGACCGCTCGACCGCCGGTCATGTACTCGCAGCCGTGATCACCGACGCCTTCGACCACGCAGTGGGCGCCGGAGTTACGCACACAGAAACGCTCTGCAGCTCGCCCCCTGAAGAACGCCTCACCGCTCGTAGCACCGTAGAGCACGACGTTGCCGACGATGATGTTGTCTTCTGGGACGAAGCGGGCGGACTTTGGCGGATAGACGATCATCCGGCCGCCGGACAGTCCCTTGCCGACGTAGTCGTTCGCGTCACCCTCGAGCTCGAGGGTGATGCCACGGGCCAGAAACGCTCCGAAACTCTGCCCGGCCGCACCTTCGAACTGAAAGTGGATGGTGTCGTCGTCGAGATCGTCGGCGCCACGGCGCTTGACCAGCTCGTGGCTCAGTGTCGTGCCGACAGTGCGATTGAGGTTGTCGATCGGCAGCTTGATCTTTATCGCAGCCCCCGATTCCAGGGCCGGCTCCGCAAGCTCGATCAACCGGTTGTCCAGCGCGAGGTCGAGACCGTGATCCTGGGTCTCGGTGCAGTAGACGTCGTCGTCCTGGTGCTTGCGGACGGCGGGCTGGAGTATCGGGCTCAGGTCGAGTCCCTCGTTCTTCCAGTGGCGAACTGCGTCGTTGGATTCGAGGAGATCGGTTCGACCCACCAGCTCGTTGATCGTGGCAATGCCCAGCGACGCCATGATCCCGCGCAGCTCTTCGGCAACCATGAACAGATAGTTGACGACGTGCTCGGGCTTGCCCGAGAACTTCGCACGCAGCTCTGGATCCTGAGTCGCGATACCGACCGGGCAGGTGTTCAGATGGCACTTGCGCATCATGATGCAGCCGAGTGCGATGAGAGGAGCGGTGGAGAAGCCGAACTCCTCGGCGCCGAGCATTGCGGCGATCGCTACGTCACGCCCGGTCTTGATCTGGCCATCGGTCTGCAAGACGACTCGGGATCTCAAACCGTTGAGTACGAGCGTTTGATGGGTCTCCGCCAGCCCGAGCTCCCAGGGGAGCCCAGCGTGTTTGATGGACGTGAGCGGCGAGGCACCGGTGCCGCCGTCGTGGCCCGAGATGAGAATGTGGTCGGCATGAGCCTTCGCGACTCCCGCGGCGATGGTGCCGACGCCGATCTCGGAGACCAGCTTGACGCTGACTCGAGCTGTTGGGTTGGCGTTTTTCAGGTCGTGGATGAGCTGTTTGAGGTCTTCGATGGGGTAGATGTCGTGGTGCGGCGGAGGCGAGATCAGCCCGACTCCAGGTGTCGAATGCCTGGTGCGCGCGATGATCTCGTCGACCTTGTGGCCAGGAAGCTCACCACCTTCGCCCGGCTTGGCGCCCTGCGCCATCTTGATCTGCAGCTCGTCGGCGTTGGTCAGGTAGGTTGCGGTGACTCCGAACCGGCCGGAGGCGACCTGCTTGATCGCCGAGCGCTTGCTGTCGCCGTTCGGCATGGGCTCCCATCGATCAGGGTCTTCGCCGCCTTCACCGGTATTGCTCTTGCCGCCGAGCCGATTCATGGCGAGTGCGAGGGACTCGTGGCTCTCGGCGGAGATCGAGCCGTAGCTCATGGCACCCGTGCAGAAGCGTTTGACGATTTCCGAGGCCGGCTCCACTTGATCGAGAGGAATCGACTGCGCGTCGGTTCTCGGCGCGAGCAGGCCGCGTAGCGCGCAGGTTACGGTGGCCCTCTCGTTCGTATGCCGGGCAAACTGGGCGTACGTCTCGCGACTGTTCGTGCGGGCTGAGGCCTGCAGCGACGAAATGCTTTCCGGCGTCCACATGTGGTGCTCTCCGCGAGCCCGCCAGTGGAAGATGCCAGGGTTGGGTAGGACCTGCGCGTCGTCGGGGGTGTGATCGGGGTAGCCCACAGCGTGGCGCTCTAGTGCCTCACGAGCCAGCACGTCGAAGCCGACCCCGCCGAGTCGACTCGGAGTCCCGGCGAAGCACAGGTCGACGACTTCGGGGCCTAGTCCGATGGCCTCGAAGATCTGCGCCCCTTTGTAGGAGT
>JANQPS010000120.1 GCA_028285365.1 Thermoanaerobaculia bacterium
GGAAGGCCCTGTGTCGTCGGAGGCGAGGATTTCACTCAGCGAGGAGGCTCACCTTCGCCTGCTGGTCTGCGAAAGAGCGTCTACTCCGAACAGATGGCGCTGCGCTATCGCTTGCCCCTGGTCAGATTCCTCGAGGGTGGTGGCGGTTCGGTGACCGGGTCTGGCGGCAAGGGAACGCCCCGCCCGCTTCCAGATCCGGTGTATGCGCCCGCTCGGTTCCTGTCGATAGCTCAGGTCCTGGACACCGCACCGGTGGCCTCGGCAGCGGTCGGAGCGGTCGCGGGCTTTCCGGCCGCGCGGCTCGTTGCCTCGCACTTCTCGGTGATGACCCGAAAGACCTCGCAGGTCCTCATTGGCGGGCCGGCGCTGGTCGAGCGGGCACTCGGAGAGCGGCTGACCAAGGACGAGCTCGGTGGACCGGACGTTCACCTGGCGAGTGGCGTCGTCGACAACCTGGCCGAGGACGAAGACCACGCCTGCGAGTTGATTCAGAAGTTCCTGTCGTACCTGCCGACCAACGTCTCGTTCCTCCCTCCAGAGGCTCCGCTCCGCGGTGATGACGGACCAGAGCGCAGCGAGGAAGAGCTGCTCAGCCTGGTTCCGCGCGACCGACGCCGCCTCTACGACATGCGACGGCTCGTGGGCATGGTGGTCGATCGGGATTCGATCTTCGAGCTCAGGCCAAGTTACGGGGCTTCGCAGATCACCGCCTTGGCACGTCTCGGCGGAGTTCCGGTGGGTGTGCTGGCCAACGATCCAAAAAAGCTCGGGGGCGCCATGGACTCCGAGGGTTCTCAGAAGCTGAAGCGCTTCGTGGAGTTCTGCGAGACGTTTCATCTTCCGGTGTTGTCGTTCGTCGACGAACCCGGCTTCATGATCGGCTCGCACTCGGAGAGCAGCGGCACGATTCGCTACGGCATGGAAGCCATCAGCACGGTCGTCCAGAGCACCATCCCGTGGGCTTCAGTGGTGGTTCGTCGGGCATACGGCGTCGCGGCTGCCGCGCACTTTGGTCCCGAGGCGCGAGTCCTGTCGTGGCCTTCCGCCGACACGGGGGCCCTGCCGGTCGAGGGTGGAGTTGCGGTCGCCTTTCGCAAGGAGATCGCAGCGGCACCGGACCCGGATCGCAAACGAGCCGAGCTCGAGGAACAGTTCGCTGCGAAGCGCTCACCCTTCCCGAGAGCGGAGGCGTTCTCGGTCCACGACCTGATCGATCCGCGTCAGACCCGGCCGGAGCTGTGCCGGTGGCTCGATTCCTGTCGTCCGCTCCTGCAAGATCGCGCAAGGACGATGACCTCGTGAGCGCGGAACGGATGCTTCGGGACTGGCGTGGCGCGCCGAGACCGTTACCCGGCTGGCGAAACTACCGGCGGAGGTGACCAGTGGATCAACAACTGTGGAGCTCACGATGAGAAGGCTTGTTTTGCTCGCTACGGTACTCGTGATGGGAGCCACCTTGGTCACGGCCACAGGTGGAGCTCAGGAGCTGCCCGTTGGCTACGACGACACCCCCCAGCTGCCTGGCTTGCCCTGGCGCGTGCACGATGCCGATCGACCTCAGCCGGAGGTCGTCACGCCTGGCCCATCGTTCTCGGAAGGAGCGCGAGCTCCGAGTGACGCTGTCGTGCTCTTCGACGGTCAGGATCTCAGTGCCTGGCGCAAGCCCGACGGCTCGGTGCCGGGCTGGAAGGTCGAACACGGCTACATCGAGGTCGTCGCGGGGACAGGGCCGATCAGGACTCGTGAGATCTTCGGCGACTTTCAGCTCCACCTCGAGTGGGCGACCCCGCACGACGTGGTCAGCAACAGCCAAGGGCGGGGAAACAGCGGCGTCTTCTACCACGGCCTCTACGAGGTGCAGCTGCTGGACTCTTTCGAGAATCCGACCTATCCGGATGGCCAGGCCGGTGCTCTCTATGGTCAGACGCCACCTCTCGTCAATGCGTCACGCCCACCTGGCGCCTGGCAGACCTACGACATCCTGTTCTCTGGCCCGCGCTTCGACGGCGACCGCCTCGTGAGACCGGCCAGTGTCACGGTGCTCCACAACGGCGTGGCGCTCCATCACCGCAAGGAACTCATCGGCGGTACGGTCCACCGGCGCGTGGGAAGCTACGAGCCGCATGACGAGCGGGGCTTCATCCAACTCCAGGATCACGGCAATCCGATGCGTTTTCGCAACATCTGGATCCGGGAGTTGGGTGGCTACGACGAACCGTAAGAGCTCGGTTCGCTCCTAGCCGAACCGTCAGGAGTCTTCGGGGACTCGTTGGTGCTCGACGAGTTGGTCAGCTGATCGGCTCATCAGCTGACCGCGTGATCAGTTGACAGGATCGGGA
>JANQPS010000132.1 GCA_028285365.1 Thermoanaerobaculia bacterium
TCTCCGGTGCAGAACAGGGTCGCCATGTTGCCGGACACACCTGGGATCCCGAGCTGATCTCCCGCATCCAACGACAGCCCTGGAGCGACGATCGTGTCTCCGGCGTCTGGATTGATTCTGATCTCGTGAGTGCCGGCGATGTACACGGAGAAGTACCAGCCAAGCGAACACTCGCGCAGGTTCAGCGTCGTGACGGCCGTTGAACCGGGGTTCGCATACACCGCGCCGTGCATCTGTGGCTCTTCGGCGGTGTGGCTTCCCGTCGTCATCTCGCGTACGGAAACTTCCTGCGCAATTGCGGCCTTCTGAGAGAACTCGACCGTCAGCTCTCCATTCGTCGCATCGACGTTGCCCGACCAAGCCACCTTGTTGCCTTCGTTGGTCGTGTTGTTGAACTTCACGATCGCGTTCGTCACGGTTGGGTTCCCGGTCGTGGGCTGCAACCTGAAGACGTTGCCCGTCACTGTGGAGCCGCCCCGATGGCCATCTTGGATCACGACCTGGTCGTCCTGATAGATCAGGAAGACGTTCCCCTCGATGACGAGGGTCGAGGTCAAGCCGAGCCCGTCAGCGGCTCGTATTCCATCGCCCTCCCAGAGCTCGAAGTGAGTCCCGTAGATGACGAAGTTCCCCGCGTTCAGAGGCAGATCGATCGCCCACGCGGCCGAGGACTCTTTCGTCTTGAAGAACGAATCGCGGACGGCGAAAGAGCCAGCGGCAAGATCCAGCCCCGTATCCGAGTAGGCCGCACAGGTGCTCTGATCCATCCGGTTGATGAGAGCCTGACTGGTGTCCTGTCGAATGCACTTCTTCACATCTGAAATGGAGACTTGAAACAGAGAGACCAGATCGACCTGACTGTTCGCCACCGTACCATGGCCGTCGATGTCGATTCCGACACCGTCTCCATGTTGGACGTACCGAATGTGGATCCCATCCAGGATGACGTTGCTCACGACTGCCGATGCCGCATTGTCTCCGCGCAGCCGGATGCCATAGTCGGCTCCGTTCGTGCCGCCACCATCGATGGAGAAGCCCTGGAGCCGAATCCCGTGGCCGGCCCCGTCGAGATCGATGACCGCGCCACCCGTATCCGTGTACTTGAGATTGGTCGCTCCCAAGCTGTTTCCTGCACTCGTGACCCAACCATGGCCGCGTCCCATGAGGGTGAGCCCACCTTTCGAGCCGCCGGGCGTGAAGTCTCCGATCGTGATCGTCTCCTCGACGTCTACCTCATTCTGATCGATGACCACCATGCAGCCGAAGTCATCGTTCGACTGACCGGCTGGGCAATCGTCGATGGCCTCCTGGATTCCGCCGGTCACCGATCCGGTCGTGAAGTCCGAGGTAAAGCGGACGTTCGCATCTGCACCGAGAGCCTGAGAGGCCCACACAGTGATGCAACCGATCGCCAATGCAGAAGTCATTTGCTTGGTCATGCTTCGACTCCTTCGTTCGTGGCCGCGCTCGTGGCGCCACGAACTCTCGTACGGAACACGGGGTGTGGTTCGGCGTACTCGACGATCGTACTACGCGTTCATGTAGTAGACGTCCGTATTCCGAACCGTCCTCAGTGTATAGTTAGTCGAATTCAAGACGGCTGACGGTGATCTGCGATACTGCACCTCGTCGCAGCGTCGCGGAGGCAGCTCCGTCGGGCTTCCATAGTGAAGCGGTCGTAGCCGATCGAGAATGCGAGTTGATCGAGCGCCAAGTCTTGACTCGGCGCATGCGGTCAATTCCCTGCAGCAGGGACACACTTGACTACACCGACGTGTGACAGCCTCTGCAACGCGACAACACCGCACCAACGCATACAGTCGTCTAGCGCGAAGCGATCGCTCTCGGCTGCCTACCGTTCGACCCCACGCACGTAGCTCGCCATCATGAGCGTCAGCTCGTCTTCGAGCTGCTGGGATTCGAGCAGCTGCGGCTCGGTGGCACCGATCTCTTCGATGGCCGCGTGAGTGGCGTGCATCATCAGGCGGGCCATCAGCGCGAGGTCACGACGTCCCTTCACGTGGCCGCGAAGCGCCGAGACGCCGACCTCGAGGAACTCATCGTGCTTCTCGCGTGCCTGGTGTTGGGTGATCTTCAGAGGAAGCTCACGCCGCAGTGCGGTGTTGAGCGCTGGATCGAGCCGAGCTGCCTGGAGGCGCGCTCGGATCGTCTGCCGAATCGAGTCCTCCAGGCTCGCGGGCTCATCCTCGCCGCGCGCCTCGACGAAGACCTGCCATCGCTGCTCGTTCCAGCGCAGCAGGAGCGAAGCGAAGATCGCTTCCTTGTTGGGAAAGTACTCGTAGACGCTGCCGATGCTGACCCCGGCCCGCTCCGCGATGCGGTCGGTCGTGGCCTGGTCGTAGCCCCGCTGCACCAGAACCTGAGCCGCCCCGTCGAGCACGGCATTCCAGGTGAGCAGCGCGCGCGCCTGTCGGGGCCTCTTCCTCGGCTGAAACGATCGTTTGCGACCCATCCACCCCCTCCTCGAAATCCGAGGTTCGAAACTGAGGAATTCCTCGGATACTTGCAAGGCCGGACCGGAGGCTTCCGCCCCGCCGCCGGCCAACGAGGTGACTGATGGAACGGACCAATCAGGAGATGGGCACGATTCCGGGCCCCTTCGGCTACCCGGTCGTCGGGAACCTGCCCCAGCTCCTGCCGAACCCCCTGCCCTACCTACTGCGACTCCGTGCGCGCTTCGGGGACCTCTTCTACGTCGGGTTCGCCGGCAATCGGCGGAGCGTGATGCTGCTCAGTCCCGAGGCGACGCAGCTGGCGTTGGTGGACCGGGCCGACGCCTTCTCGGCCGAGCTCGGCTACCTCGAGCAGGGTCGCTTCATTGGAGAGCGGGCCGTGCTCTTTCGCGACGGCACCTCTCATCGCGTCCTGCGACGGGCGATGAACCCGGCGTTTCGAG
>JANQPS010000534.1 GCA_028285365.1 Thermoanaerobaculia bacterium
CTGTCGAAGCCGAGCTCGCGTCGGTCGAAGAAGACGACCTCGAAGCTGCCGTCACCTTCGACTCGGCACCGGTGGAGACCGCCGGCGACGCCGAGACGAGTCACGGCACCGCCTCTTTTGGTGCCCTTCAGAACTTCACGCTCGAAGAGATGCCTGACCTCCTCTTGCGCATCGAGCACGCAGAGCCGATCGACCAGATGGCGCGCGCCGTGGGAGAGACGCTCTTTCGGGTTCTTCCCTGCCTCTCGGTTGAGGTCGTCGAGCGACTAGCGCCTGACTCCGACAGCTACTCTGAGAACTACAGCGGAGTCACGAGTCGTTCTCGAGACCAGGCCCAGAGCGAAGCGGTGCTGTTCGTGGCTCATCGTGGGGCCGACGACGAGCCTGGCGAGCACGAGATTCCGCCGAGCGCCGAGCTCACCAGCGTCCAGAAGGGGACCCTCACGTTACGTGCTGTGTTCGTCACTTCAGTCCAGGCACGTGCCTTTCGGCCACTCCTCGAAACCGCCGCCCAACTGGTTGCGCTCTCGCCCAACCCGCGCCTCGGCACCAAGCGACGCTCGCCACCCGAGCGGGCTACTCCCGCACCCCCAGATCCACCAACAGTGGACAAGACCGTGCGGCGCATCTATTCCGACGCAGCCCGCGTCGCGCGCGGTGCGGTCGGCGTGCTGATCACCGGCGAGTCAGGCACGGGCAAAGAGGTCCTCGCGCGCTTCATCCACGAGGCTTCTCCGCGCTCCGAACGGCCTTTGATCGCACTCAACTGCGCAGCCCTGCCTCGCGACCTCCTCGAGTCGGAGCTGTTCGGCATCGAGCAAGGCGTCGCGACCGGAGTCCAGCCCAGAGCCGGAAAGTTCGAACTTGCCGACGGCGGCACCCTCTTCCTCGACGAGATCGGCGACATGGCACCTGAGACCCAGGCTCGAATCCTTCGTGTGCTCCAAGAGCGCGAGGTCTATCGACTGGGCGCCAACAAACCTCGGCAAGCCGACGTGCGGGTCGTCGCCGCCACGAACCGCGACCTGCACGACCTCATCGACAAAGGTGGGTTTCGCGCCGACCTGTACCACCGCATCGCCGACTGGACCGTGGAGCTACCACCCCTCAGGGATCGACGCGGCGACATTCCCAACCTCGCCGCACATTTCCTCCGCGAAGAGGCCGAGCGGCAGGGCATCGCCGTCGCTGGTATCTCGCGCGGCGCCATCGACGTCCTCAGCCGGTACTCCTGGCCCGGCAACGTCCGGCAGCTCCAGCGCGAGATGGCTCGCGTGGTCTTGTTCCTCGAAGACAACCAACTCCTCCAGAGCACCGTCCTCAAGGAAGAGCTGCGCACTGATCAGCGTCGCGCGAGTGGCTCCCTCAAAGACCGTCTCGAAGAGGCGGAGTCACGAATACTCCGCACCGAGCTGGCCAACCACGACGGCAACGTGGTCGAGGCAGCCGAAGCCCTGGGCGTCGGCAGGTCCACCCTCTACCGGAGGATCAAGGAATTGGGGCTGGAGGAAGACTAGGCGGTGGGCGTCCACCAGCTCATCGCGAAAGCCTGCCAAGCTTCCCGCGGAGACGCCGCCATCCCGGCACCGCGGAGCTGATCGCCACGGCCAGCCCCCCCAGCGAGAGACCAATCACGACGAGATCCCACAACGGTCGCCTGTCATGGAGAAATGGGAAGTCCCAACTGTGCAGACCGCTGTACAACCAGCGGTTGAGGCGCGAGCGACGCGTCTCCTTACGCAGGATTCGGCCGGTGAGCGAGTCGACGTAGAAAGCGGTGCGTTCGGCATCTGCGAAGGTCATCCTCAGCACCGGGAGCGGAAGACCGCCAGTTCGATCTCGATAGTAGCTGTCGTATTCGGAGAGCCAGAGGACGTCGACTTCGCCTGGCTCGGCGCCGAGACTGTCTGGACTCAGTCCAACGGCTAGGTCTTCGATCTCACGCTTCCCCAGGCGTCCAGGTTCGACGGCAGAAGCCGCCACGGAGCCATCGTGTGCAACGCCATCGAGTGACTCCGTCGACTCCCCCGACGCCGTCAGACCGAACAGCTCACGCTCGCCGTCGACTCCTCGAGCGACGACCAGGACCCGCCCTCCGAACCGGGACACATCGAGCTCCTTGACCGCTATCTCGTGTCTCGCCTGCTCCAGCACGGCTCTCAAGTGCGCGGCGGACAACACAGACAGGCTCGAATGGAGCGGGCCTCCTGACATGACCTCACGCTCCGCGCGGGACGGACTCGTCGAGGAGCTCCAGCCCCACGGCTCCATCGACAACAGCCCAGAGAACAGCCAGGTCACCGTCACGCCTCCAAAAACGAGGCCAGCGAGCTGGTGCCAGTAGAGCCAGCCCGAGTAGCCGATGCGCCGTTTGCGCAGCCAGACGACCACACCCCAGGCAATTCCGGTGAGGGTCAAGACGAGTCCGGCCACCGACAGCCAGACGACCACCTCGTACCAGAACGCCGACTGAGCTCGCAGTGGTCGAAAGTAAAGCCAGTGGGGCACGGCACCTACCATTCCCCACAAGCGCGCGCGCGAATCCGTCGTCAGCTCGACTCGGCCCGAGCGATCGGAGACGTAGACGACGGTGCCGCGACCGTCATCGACGGCAATTCGATGCATCGGCAGGAGAGCGCGAGCCTGGAGCGTCCACTGATCGGGTTCGCGAAGCACGTCCATCCACTCGACTTCGCCGACGAGAGACTCAGCGGAGAGAAGGAAGTCTCGGGCGACAGCAACAGCGTCGTTGGGGGCGAACCCGCCAAAGGGTTCGCCGGTGTCGGCCATCAGCGCCAGACGACCGGCCGGTCCTCTGACGTCGTAGGCCGGGCGACCGGCAACCGAAACGACTCGCAGACTGTCGACTTCGACCTCAGCGCCATGGATCGCGACCAAGGGGTCGACGTGAGCTCGCTCCAGATCGAGCGGGGGCGCGCGCCGAAGCCGCTCGATGTCGTCGAGCTCGGGCATGCGGTGGTACATCATGACCACCCCCGAAACAAACCAGATCGCGACGAACAGGCCGAGAGCGATCCCGAGCCAACGGTGGGTCCCGACCAAGGTGCGGCGTATCCGACGCCTCACGCGGCCAGCATCTCCTGACCGTCTCCCGCCTCTAGAGCGGCTCCGACTCAGGGAGTCACCGGCTGACCGAGCGCATCGACCGCGATCCAGTAGGACTCGTGGCAGCCACGGCACGCGACATAGATCGCGCCGCCCGCGTCGAACAGCGAGTCACGGTCGCGCGCCTGCGCAGCGTTCATCGCCATCTGTCCGGCAGCGATGAGGTCTCTGGACCAGCCGAGCCAATCGCCCTGATCTCGGGCCCGACGTCCCATCATGAGCAGGTTGCCCGATTCCGCAACGACGACGGACGCGTTACGAACGGCGGTCCACTCTTCATCCGTCTCGGGCTGGAAGTCGGTCATGCCCTGGTCGTCGATGATCGTACCCACGGCGTCCCAGATGTGATCGGCCGCCGGCTCGATCACCGCGGTCATGAGTGCCTTCTCCCCCACGACCGCCTGGAACGGCAACTCGGCAGCTGCCGGTTGACGCGGAGCGCAACCCGTCGCAACAGCCGCTACGAGTGCCACCACCGACAACAGGATCTTCTTGGATGAGTTCACGAGCTTTGTCTCCTGCATCCTGCTTTGCTCTATTCGCCCCCTGCCGGAGCTTCTCCGTTGGAAGCGACTGCTGTGACCTCGATCACGGAGCAGAGGCCCGGTTCGTCCAGTGTTCGATGTTCGCCGTCGCCGATCTGCACGACCAGCGTGTGGGGACCGGGCGCGAGATCGACCTCGATGACGCGGCCACCATCGCCGAAGTGGATCCACGGCGCAGCCGTGGGGATCACGACTCCCGGCTCGAGGCAGGTGGTGTCGATTCCAAGGTGAAAGTGCCCCTTGCCCGCGCTGACGAAACCGTCGCCGACCGGCTCGATTTCGAAATTCTCGACCCCGAACTCGAGCTCGACGAGCTGAGGAACGGTGTCGCCCGACGACAATCCGACAAAAAAGGCGCGCGGGGCAGCGGTTGGCAAATCGTCCTGAGCCTCGCTCGCCGGCTCTTCTGTCGGGGGGCCGGAGCATGCCGTCAGGACAAAGAGCACCATGAGAATCGGACTCCATGTCCTCGCCGTTCTGCTCTTGGCTCCGCTCTTCACTCTTCTCGTCGCCCTACTCGTTGCTCTGCCGTTGCTCTGCCGTTGCTCTGCCGTTGCTCTACTCTTCACTCTCGCTGTCGGCCAGCTCTGTGGGCAGCACCGTCTTCCATGACCGCGGCACAGTACCACGCAGACAAAAACCCGGATACACTCCGGCAAGCCCTCGAAACAACCCGCGGCGCCTCAACAGCTTGACCGGCAGCATGGCCGACTGGCACATTGAGTTCCTCAAGGAATCAGGTCGGCCTGAGTGCGGCTTTCTTCCGGAGCCGACCGAGCGTTCCGAGTCTGTAGAGAGGCTGTAGAATCGTCACTGGATCCGTTGTTTCCTTTCGCCCCAAAAGACCGATCATCTCGATGACCTTCCCTAGACATGACCTGGAGCACGCAATGAAGTCGAGTGCGCACGTCGCAGGAATCGCCATCCTGGTCCTCGCCGTCGCCGTCCTACCGGTTGCCGCGCAGGACTCGGAGATCCCGAGGCTCGCCAATGGCAAGCCGAACTTCAACGGCATCTGGCAGACCCTCAACACCGCCAACTACGATCTCGAGCCGCACATGGCGCGTCATGCCATGCAGCTGCGCGAGGGACCACACGGCCCACTCCCGGATCCGAAAGTCATGTATCTGGGAGCCGTCGCCGCTGTGCCTGGCGGCATGGGTGTCGTCAAGGGCGGCAAGATTCCGTACAAGCCGGAAGCACTCGAGATCAAGAAGGAGAACCAGGCGAACTGGATCGACCGCGATCCCGAAATCAAGTGTTTCCTTCCTGGCGTGCCCCGGGCAACGTACATGCCTTTTCCTTTCCAGATCTTCCAGAACGAGAACTCCATGGCGATTGCCTACGAGTACGCCGGCGCCTACCGAGAGATCTACATGGAAGACCCGGGCCCGGCTCAGGTCGACTCCTGGATGGGGCAGTCTTACGGTCAGTGGGAAGGTGACACGCTCGTCGTCGAGGTCACGGGCCTCATCGAACAGAGCTGGTTCGACCGTTCCGGCAACTGGCACAGCAACCAGCTCAAGGTGACCGAGCGCTACACTCCGCGCGGCAAGGATCACATCTGGTACGAGGCGACGATCGAGGACCCGGAGGTCTTCACCGAGCCCTGGACGATCGAGATGCCCCTCTATCGTCGAGTGGAGCCAAACGCCCGACTGATGGACTTCCGGTGCGTGGAGTTCGTCGAAGAGCTGATGTACGGCAAATGGCGTCGCAACCCGCTCCCGCGTGGAATCCCAGACGACACCGACGACGAGTGACCGGAATGCGAGGGGTCGAGCACAGGTTGACTGGAGTAGCTCTCCTGTGACCGGTCGGCCCCCTCGCTGATCCAGGTCTCCCTGGTCGACAGGCCAGATAGGTAGGAGTCCGGATTCCACCGGAGGGGAGACCTGCTAAGATTCGAGAAAGCTCGATTGCTTTCTCACGCGTTCGCGACGAATGCCAACCCTTCACTGCCGAGAGAGGAAGACTATGAAGAAGACGATCGTCGGCCTGTTCGGCCTGCTCGTCGTGGCTGCGGTCCCTGTGATTGCGCACCACGCGTTCGGAGCCGAGTTCGACCCCAACCGTCCGCTGGTCCTCAAGGGACCCGTGACCAAGGTCGAGTGGGTCAACCCCCACACCTGGATCCACATGGAGCACACCAACGAGAACGGCGAAAAAGAAGCCTGGATGGTCGAGGGCGGTACGCCCAACACCCTGCTTCGCCGCGGTCTCAAGCGCGACACGCTCAAAGCCGGAACGGTCATCGTCGTCGATGGCTACCAGTCCAAGGACCGTTCGCAGCGGGCCAACGGCCGCGACGTGACCTTCGAGGACGGCACCAAGATCTTCATGGGCTCGTCCGGTACGGGCGCACCGCGTG
Source organism: Thermoanaerobaculia bacterium (assembly GCA_028285365.1). Classification (GTDB taxonomy): domain Bacteria; phylum Acidobacteriota; class Thermoanaerobaculia; order Multivoradales; family Multivoraceae; genus JANQPS01. Next base: position 6,043 of record JANQPS010000534.1, read on the forward strand.
ACGGTCGTGATCCAACCGAGCCGCCCAGGAACTGACGGCACGTACCGACTAGAAGAGCTGCCGATCCGCTGAATCGAGCAGCTACTGCCAAGCACGAAGGACGTCGCGCAAGCGGCGTCCTTTCGTTTTGGGCTGAGTTTCTGCAAGACCGACTTGGCTGTCCCAGCCCCGAGGAGCACCTGCCCGCAGGCGTGAGTGAAGTGCCCGAAGACTCTCCCACATCCTCAACGTCTCGACCGAGCTACCTCGAGCGCATCCTGCGCGCGCGGGTCTACGATGTCGCCACCGAGACCCCGCTCGACGAAGCTCCGCGCCTCTCCCGCCGACTGGGGAATCGCGTCCTTCTCAAGCGTGAGGACCTGCAGCCGGTCTTCTCCTTCAAGCTGCGCGGCGCATTCAACCGCATGGCACAGCTCAACGATTCCGACCTGCAACGCGGAGTCGCGTGTAGCTCCGCAGGCAACCACGCGCAGGGAGTGGCACTTGCCGCCCGTCAGCTGGACTGCCCCGCGCTGGTCGTCATGCCGCGCACGACACCCAGCATCAAGGTTCAGGCCGTACGCGACCTGGGCGCCGAGATCGAGCTCGCTGGCGAGACCTACGACGATGCCTCGACGCGCGCGCTCCAGTTGGCAGAACAACGCAACCTGACGTTCATCCACCCATTCGACGACCCCGACGTGATCGCGGGTCAAGGCACGATCGGGCTCGAGATCCACCGTCAACGTCCCGGCGATCTCGACGCTGTCTACGTCCCGATCGGAGGAGGTGGCCTGATCGCTGGCGTAGCGTCCTATCTCAAGGCTCTCGAGCCCGACGTGCGCATCGTGGGCGTCGAGCCCGAGGAGTCGGCGAGCATGGCTGCGGCGCTCGACGCGGGGCATCCGGTGACTCTCGAGCACGTGGGCATCTTTGCCGACGGGGTCGCGGTCAAGCGAGTCGGAGACGAGACCTTTAGGATCTGCCAGGAGCTCGTGGACGACATCGTTCTCGTCTCCACCGACGAGATGTGTGCCGCCATGCGCGACATCTTCGAAGAGACACGAACGCTCGTGGAACCGGCTGGTGCGCTCGCGGTCGCCGGACTCAAGAAAGATGCCCATGACCGCTCGCTCACCGGGCAGAGCCTGGTGGCCGTCAACTGCGGTGCCAACATCAACTTCGATCGCTTGCGTCACGTCGCAGAGCGTGCTGCGCTGGGTGAAGGCCGGGAAATCCTGCTGGCAGTCGAGATCCCCGAGCGGCCGGGCAGTTTCCACACCTTCTGCGAGTGCCTCGGCGCTCGGCACGTCACCGAGTTCAACTACCGCTACTCCGACCGGCACACCGCGCGGATCTTCGTAGGCGTGGAGCTCACCGGCTCACCTGGGGAACGTCGAGAGTTGCTCGCAGATCTCGACGCGGGCGGCTATCCAACAACCGATCTCTCGGACAACGAGCTCGCCAAGCTGCACTTGCGCTACACGATCGGAGGGAACGCGCCCGACGTCGTCGACGAGGTTCTCTATCGATTCGAGTTTCCCGAGAGGCGCGGCGCCTTGCTCGAGTTTCTCAAGGCCATCGGCGGCAACTGGAACATCAGCCTCTTCCACTACCGCAACCACGGGTCTGACTACGGCCGCGTGCTGGCCGGAGTCCAGGTACCTCGATCGGAGCGCGACAGCTTCCGCCAGCACCTCGATGAGCTCGGCTATGCCTATCGAGACGAGACCGACAACCCGGCGTACGCACTTTTCCTGGCCCCGCCAGACCGCTGACTGTCTCCGTTCTTCTACCGTGAGCCTTCCAACAGAGTGGGATCTGAACCCGCTCTTTTGTTCCGACGACGATCCCGCGATCGAGCAGAGCCGTCGAGAGCTCCTCGAGTTGCACAATGGGTTCGTAGAGCGCTGGTCCAACGTGTCTCTACGGTGTGCCGCTCCGTCGGTCCTGGCTGAGGCTCTGGACGACTACGCACGCTGGAAACGCAGCTGCGAGGGGGTCGGGGCCGAGGGTCTGTTCTTCGTTCTGCGCCTGTTGAGCGCCGGCGACAGCGCCCTTGCAGGTCGCCAGGCTCAGACCGAGGCGCTGTCGAGGCGCTTGAGCAACGAGGTGCAGTTTTTCGTCGATTCTCTCCAGGAGATCCCGGAAGAACGACAGCGAGAGCTGCTGATCGCTCCCGAGCTCACAAACTTCAGGCACTTCCTCGAGCGCCAGTTCGCGCGAGGACGACATCGTCTCGATCCGGCCACCGAGCAGGCGCTCCGACTCAAGTCGCAGCCCGCCAACACCAACTGGCGCAACATGACGTCGACGCTCCTCGCCCGCTCCACGGATTCCGTGCGCGACTCCGGAGGGCGACGCGCCGAGGTCAACTTCGCGCAGTTGCAGCAGCTCATCCGTTCTCGAGATGAGCTCCTGCGCAACTCCGCGGGAGAGGCGATGCACCGCATCCTGCGCACCGTGTCGGTCGCCGCAGAGTGGGAGATCAACTCTCTACTCCTCGATCGCCGCATCGACGACGAGCTGCGCGGCTTCGAGCATCCCCGTGCGTGGCGCTGCCTCGAGGACGACGTGCAGCGAGAGGTCGTCGAATCTGCCGTTGCGGCGTGTGCCGAGCGGTTCGACATCGCTCACGAGTTCTACCGTCTCAAGGCGAAGCGCCTTGGAGCAACGCACCTGCGCTATCACGAGCGCTGGGTGGAGCTCGGCAACATGATCGATCTGGACTTCGAGCAGGCCGCGCGCCTCGTCGTCGACTCGTTACGCGAAGTCGACGACGGGCTGGCTGCAGCAGCTCTCGATCTCTTCCGAACAGGACGTGTCGATGCCCTGCCACGCGCCGGCAAGCAGGCGACGTCGTTCACCGTGTACTACGCCATCAAGAGCCCGGTCTACGTCTTCCTCAACTACACGGGGAACCTTCGCAGCCTCCTGACGCTCGCCCACGAGGTCGGACACGCCCTGCACTTCCTGACCATGCAGCGCAGCGGCAGGCCGCTGGACTACGGCACGACGCTCTTCGGCGCCGAAGTCGCTTCGAGCCTGATCGAACAGCTCACGCTCGAGCACCTCGTACGCAACGCTCCCCCGGAGACACGTTCGGCGTTGCGTCTTGCGCGTCTCGACACTCGCATCGATCGCGTCTTCTCCTCAGCCGCGATCGACCGCTTCGAGACCGACTGCCACGCGAGCTTTCGCCAGAGCGGTCAGCTGGATCGCGAGGCCCTCGGCCAGAAGTGGCGTACGTCCATGAGCGCCATGCTGGGGCCGGCGGTCGAGATGAGTCCGGGAAGTGAGTTCTGGTGGGTGCACGTCAGCTCGATCCGGCGATCGTTTGCCGCCACGTCGTATCTGACCGGCGAGCTGATTGCCCGTCGAGTTCTCGAAAACGCCGGGCCAACGCGCTCATCAGAACGCGCTCTCGGCGACCCCCAGCCGATCCTCAGCGTCCTCGGCAACGATCTCTCCTGCTCGCCCTGCGAGGCGCTCAGACAGCTTGGCATCAACGTCGAAAGCCACACCTTCTGGCACCGAGCGCTCGAGATCCTGGCCTCCGAGATCGAAGAGCTCTAGCCTTCTGCGAGGCCCTAAAACCCCGCCGCGCTCGAGCCTGGTGATCTTCGTCTTGGCTCGTGTTCGTGCCGACTCCATCGGAATTCGGGGCCTCTCGACTTCTTTAGGAACGACTAGTTGAATAGGCGATGTCGATTGGTACACTCGCCTCCGCAGCAAATCAGCCAGTTCGGATGCTTCGGCCCGGGATCCCCCGGTCGAGCACCTCGTTCGGAGCATGCTTCTAGGGAGACCACCCCATGCGTTCACTCGGCATCACGATCATCAGTCTCGTCATGATCCTGGGCGGTGCAGCTCTACTCGCTGCAGAAGACGAGCCGATCGGCAACCTCGCGGAAGTCATGAGGGCCATCCACTTCCCCAACTCGAACCTGCTCTTCGACGTGCAAACAGCCGATCCGGGTGAACCACCGCCGGCTGATGAAGAGGGTACGAGCACGACTGCGATGTTCTCCGGGATCTACAAAGGCTGGCAGGTAGTCGAGCAGGCAGCCATCGCGCTGGCCGAGGCCGAGCCGCTCATCATGCTCGAGGGGCGCAAGTGCGAGAACGGCAAGCCCGTACCCACTGGCCAAGAAGACTTCAAGCGCTGGGCACGAGCACTCACCGACGCTGGCAAGGCCACCTTGGAAGCGGCTCGCAAGAAGGACCGAGACGCCGTCATCGAGCTTACGAACAACGTCGCGGGGGCTTGTGAGGACTGTCACACCAAGTACCGTCGCTATCAGGACCGCTGCCGCCAATAGTGGCCGATGATCTCGTCGCCAACCCAGTTCCTACCGTGGCTCCGACCTCTGGCATCTGATGCGTAGCCTCTTCGCCTGGGCCGACACCCTCGAGAGCAGCATCTGGCTGCGAGAGTCGCTCAACGCCTACCCGATCCTGCTGACGGCTCACGTCGTGAGCATGTGCCTCTTCGCCGGCCTGATCGCCTTTTGGGACCTCAGACTGGTGGGCTACGCCATCAACAAGGTCTCCGTAACCGAGATCCCGAAGCGGGTATTTCCGTGGGCTCTGACCGGGTTTGCCGTCAGCATGATCACCGGGAGTCTCTTGCTCTACAGCAAGCCTCTCACCTACTACGCCAACTTCTACTTCTGGCTGAAGATGGGGATGTTGGTGCTGGCTGGCGTCAACATGATGTATTTCCACTTCTCCACCTACCGAGCGGTGAGTGCGTGGGAGAACGACCAGAAGCCGCCTCCTGCCGCTCGTTACGCCGGCGTCGCTTCCCTTCTGCTCTGGGCAGGGATCGTCGTGACCGGGCGAATGATGGCCTACGGTGGTCTGGTGCCGGGCTGGTGGAAAGCCCTCAACCTGGACGGACCCTGACGACCTGTCGGGAATCGATGACTTCGGGGATGACTGTCGAGCTCACGAGTAGCTGACGAGGTAGCCACACATGCTTCAGCCTTTCTTCGAATGGATGCAGGGGCTCAGTTTGAGCAACTGGATTCTCACCGCCACCTGGGCGTCACCGATCCTCCAGTGCATCCATCTCCTGGCGCTCGTCGTCTTCTCCGGCGCCGTGCTCATCGTCGATATCAGGCTACTGGGGCGCGGTCTGATCAAGACGCCACTTGCTCAAATCGCCCGAGCGGCACAACCCTGGCTGTTCTGGAGCTTCATCGTGCTCCTGCTCACCGGTTTACCGCAAATGGCCTCCACCGCGCTCAAGCAGTACTACAGCCCGCACTTCTGGTGGAAGATGCAGACGATGGGTGTGGCGCTCATCTTCACCTTCACCATCAGGCGCAAGGTGGCCCTGACGGCCGACGACCGGCTCGGCAAGTACTTGCCCAAGATCATTGGTCTGATCTCCATCGGGCTGTGGACGAGCATAGCGGTCTGGGCCCGTCTGATCGGCCTGCTCTCCTGAGCCTGCTCCGAGCGCCGCGCAGGGATCTCTATTGGCGAGAGATCCGTCGAGACGTCCGAAGACCTACGCCCAACAGTGCCAGGTCGGCTCGGCCCAGTGAAGTGAGACCAGTGCAGTGAGAGTCGCTAGGAGCTCGTCACGCGCTGCGTAGACGCTGGATACTTCGCCAACAGCGCTCGAGCACGAGTCGGCCGGATCACGAGATCACCGCCACAGTTCGGGCATATGCCATTCAGCGGGCCGCGGCTGCAGTCCTCACAGAACGTGCATTCGAACGAACAGATGTGAGCTCCCACCACATCGGGCGCAAGGTCGCAGTCACAGCGTTCGCAGTTTGGTCTCATCTCGAGCATCAGTCGTCTCCTCGCTCCTTGGCATTGCTAGCATGCCATGCGAGCGTGACCCTAACCTCTTCGGCCTCGTGAACTCTTCAGGTCTTTGCGTGAGCACCGAGAACGAACCCACCAACCGATCGGAGGAGCCGAGAGAGGCCAGAGCTCGATTCACGGTGGGACAGATCGTCGACCACGTGAGGTTCGGCTACCGGGGCGTGATCTTCGACGTCGACCCGATCTTCTGTGGCACGGAGGAGTGGTACGAACAGGTTGCGCGCTCCAGCCCGCCGCGAGACGCTCCCTGGTACCACGTGATGCCAGACCAGAGCGAGCACACCACCTACGTGGCCGAACGTCATCTGATCATCGCGACGGATACGAGCGAGCTGCAGCACCCGCTCTTGACCGAGCTCCTCTCCGGCTACGAGGGCGGTCAGTATTCGCCCAAAGGAGGAGTTCAATGAGCCCGCAGCCCCCAGGCACCGTCCGCAGCTCTCATGTCGACCGTTTCAACCACGATGAGGACGCTGCCGACTACGACAGCGACGTGGTCAACGAAGACGACCCGATCCGTTCGGGCTACGACGCCCTCCTGCAATGGGTCACCGAGAAGGCGGCAGTGCAGCCAGGCGACACCGTGCTCGAGCTCGGATCGGGCACGGGCAACCTGACCACTCGCCTCTCCTCGTGCAAACGGCTGGTTTGTGTAGACATCTCCGAGGAGATGACCAAGATCGCGAGCCACAAGCTCGCATCGCGCGCAGAGATCAGGTGGCACCAGGCTGACGTCTTGGAAGCGTTGTCCGGGAACGGTAGCGAAGACGAGGAGCCCGAGCTCTTCGACGTCATCGTCTCGACCTACACGCTGCACCACTTGACCGAGCCAGAGAAGAGTACGTTCTGGCAGCTCTGCACGAGGCGTTGCCGCCCAGGCGGCAGGATCGTGATCGGCGATCTCGCCTTCGCGTCGCCTCAGACTCGCCAAGAAGCACTCGAGGAGCTCCGAGACCGTCATCACGACGAAGCCATCGAGGCCGTCCACGACGAGTTCTTCTGGGATCTCGAAAGAGCCGCCGCGACGACCTCCGAGCTGGGTCTCGAGCTGGAGATTCGGCAGTTCTCTCTCTTGTCCTGGGGCCTTTGCGCACGATGCCCTTGATGCCACTGATGCCTCCGGTACGACTAGGACCGTGATGTCGTGAAGATCCCTCCAGCTCTTCGCCAGACCATCGCACCAGCGTACCGGCGACTTGTTCGGCCCGCTGTCCGCAAGCTGCAGAACAACTTCTCCTACCGGCTCCATCGCCGCCTCGATACCTGGCGGCGTCACGACGAAGCCTTCGACCGGCGAGGTACGACCTGCGACTGTATTCAGCTGACGACGCGCAACGCGCCAGAAGAGGAGTGGCGGTGCTGCGAGCATTGGATCAAGCGACTCCGCAACAAGTGGAACGCGCGCGAGTTTGCGCTCAGGCACGGTGTCGACGTTCCAGAGCTCTACTGGCACGGCACCAACCCGAAAGACATTCCTTTCGACCAGCTTCCCGAAAGCTACGTCGTCCGTCTGACGAAAGGCGACGGATCCAATGACGTCTTCCCAGTCTCGCAGGGCCGCGACCTCTTCGACCAGCGCGAAGCGACACCCGACCAACTCGTCGAGCGGCTGGAGCGCTCATTGGAGCGGGCTCGGCACCAGTTCGCACGCCACACCCTCGGAGACCCACAACCTCTGAGGCTCCTCGTCGAGGAGTTCGTCAAGACGCCTGAAGGGGAGACCACGCTGCCATGGAACTACAAGATCTGGATGATTCGCGCCCACGTCGCCGCCATTCAGGTCGTCATGATCCACGGGCGCAACAAGAACAAGGGACCAGAACCTAGTCCCAGTGCGTTCTACGACCGTGACTGGCGCCTCCATCCGAGCTCGTTTTATGCCGGCGGCACCCTCGCCGAAGGCATCGAGCCCCCGGCGTGTCACAGGGAACTCGTCGAGGTCGCGCGCAAACTGGCGATCGAGTGCGACACTTTCATCCGGGTCGATCTCTACGCGAGCGAGCGTGGTCCACTGTTTGGCGAGTTCACGGCAACACCTCACGTCGGCGCTAACTACTCAGCGTTCGCCGAGGACTACATGGGGCGTCTATGGCGCCAGCTGATCCCGAACCGACTCTGACAGCGCAGTACGCACGAGTCGTTCTACAAGCGTCACATAGAGTATGAAGAGTTGGCACGACTCATCGAGTCGCGATCCTTCGGGGCCGATTCGCGCAGTCGCAGGCTTGACCGACGACCCCGACATTTTGTCGATGCCTATGTGGACACACTCGTGAAGAACATGACTCGCACCTTGAGCTTCGAGGAGCTCCGCAAGATCGGCCTGTTCTCGGATCTCGCGGACAAGCACCTCGAGGTGATCGGCGAGCTCGCCGAACAGGTCGACCTTCCCGCCGAGCACGTCATCTTCAGACCTGGTGACAAGCCACGCTCCTTCTTCGTGCTGATGAACGGTCAGGTCCGCATCTCGGAGTTGTTTGCCGACGATCGCGAGGAGTGTCTGGCCATCCTCAAGAGCGGGACCTACTTTGGCGAGATCAAGCTCCTCGACGCCTCGAGCCCCTATCCGGTTCTGGCCATCAGTCACACGGAGTGCAGGCTCCTGGTCTTTCCGCTCGTAGAGTTCTGCAACCTGCTCAACATCGATCAGGACCTGGCCGTCTCGGTGCTGTGGAACATCGCCCGAACGCTGGCCAACAAGCTCGAGGCCACCAATCAGAAAGTCGCCGCCATGGCGCGTCTCGCCTACCCGATCTAGTCTCGAGTCTCGTCCTCAGTGAACGGCTCGATCGTGGCCGGGTAGCTCCTCTTCTTCGAAGCCGTGTGACATCACGAAGAAGTAGGCGCCGATCCGCTCCTGCTCACTTTCGACGATCAAGTCGAAGTTCGTCTCACCTTCTCGCTCACTAGACGCCATTTCGACGTAGGTCACGGACTCGGACGCCAGCACGACCTCGCCGACGAGCCGCTTGCCTCGGATGACCTGGACGTAGAAGTTGGGGCCGTCGGCGGCAAAGTGCCAGTGAAAATCGTCATCGTCGTACAGAACGGCATCTGGAGTCCCTGCTCGCAGGATGCAGTTCGGATGCATCATGAGCCAGTTCCAGAAGGCGTCGAATGAGAGGGTCGTCGGTCCATCGGTGAGAGACATGCCTAGAGGGCCCATGGTGGAGATGCCATAGCGGAGATGGCATAGGAGATGGATGTGAACATCCGCCGCGATTTGCACCGAAGCACGTCTCGAACGGCGTGGAGAACGATCCTCAAGTGTAGGCGATGTGGCAGAGGACTCGCAGACCAGAAGCGGATCTCCGGGTGGATCTCGAGACGTCTGATGGCGCACCTGTTACCCAAGGTAGCAACACTACGCGTTCTCGCTCGAAACACGTCTCCATGAGGCTCGGAAAGTGAGAGTTTTGGTCCATGGCATGCGTTTCGCTACGGATCACAACGTTGGTCGTGCCCGCGAGCCACAGAGCTCCAGTCACTTCACCGAGGGCTACCGAGGGCTACACCGTGAGTCAACTCCATCAAGAATCCCCCGAATACTCACTCGAGCTGGCAGACGCCGAGCGACGACGCTTTCCCCGCGTCTACGAGCCCGGACTGGACGGACGCCTACCCCGGCGCATCGACGCCAAGCTGGTGGACATCAGTCTCAGCGGCGCGGGATTCGAGACTCACGTCCAGCTCAACGGCGAAACCCACTATCGGCTGGTTCTGGGCAACCCTCAGTCTCAGATGATCCAGCGTGTCGGACGCCTCGTCTGGAATCGCATGGCCGAGACCAGCCGGATGTCAGGCAACGAAGAATTTGCGGTCTATCGATCTGGACTGCACTTCGAGGACTCGACCCCACAAACGTCGAGCGAGCTCCTTGCGTTCATCGAGCGCACTGGCGCCCTCGAGCGTGAGATCTCTGCCGACTACAAGAATCGCGAGCAGCCGGTCGCCTCGTACGACTTCGAGGAACAGCTCGCCAGCGAGCGGACAGCCACCCGCTACGACCTGTCCCAGGACGAACCCTTGCACCTCGAAGCCGAGTACGCGTTTGTGGTCAAGAGCCTGAGCCTTTCAGGTGTGCTGATCGAAACGGTCGTCGCGTCGGACGTCGGCCAGGAGGTGACGCTCGACCTGGATCTGCCCCGAGAAACCGTCAGGCTCACGGGACGGGTCGTATCGGTGGAACGCCAACAGGGACGGACGCGCCCTCACTTCAGGACCGCGCTCGAATTCGTCGACGTCGGCGACACCGATCGCGTTGCGCTGAGTCGTTTCCTGGACCGCCATCTGAACTGACCAATTGCGCTGGACGGGCCCGTCGAGCGGGGTTCCCGGTCAGACGCGCTGCGGCGACTTGGCGTCGACGCCGATGACGCGACCGGCCTGACTAGGGACGTCGTAAGCCGCGTGCTGCTCGCTGATCTCACCCAGCCGACGGACGATCGAGTCGTGCATCGGTGCCGGGCGCCTGGTCTTCATATCGATGTGGAGCGACAGCACTTCGTTGGTCGCCGCGAGAGAGCCATCTCGTTCGCGCAGTAGACGAAGGAAGGTATGGACCTTCTTGTCCGAGTAGCCCATGAGCTGAGCCGTGACGGCGACCGCTTCGCCTTCGAGCAACTCGCTCAGGTAGGTGGTGTGCGACTCGACCGTGAACGTCGAAATCCGCTCTCGCGCACGATGTTCGGTGTCGATCCCCAGGAAATCGAACCATGGCCCGATCGCGGTATCGAGAACGACCATGTAGTAGCCCGCATTGAAGTGTCCGTTGCGGTCGATCCACTCAGGCTTGATGTCGACTCGATACACGACCGGAAGACCATTCCCCGGCACCGGCTGCTCGTTCGACTTTTCCGTGCGTTCGGTCACGAGGACTCGACCCAGGAAACGATCTGCTCGGCCAGCCAGACGCCGCGGTCCTCTTGCAGGAAGTGCCCGGCCGACGGGACTACGAGCGTCTCCCGCTCGGGTTGGAGGAGTCCACGAAGATCCGCCTCGCCCGGGCGAGTCACCTCTTCCCCGTCCGCCCAGGCCAGCAAACACGGGAGGCCGAGCTCGGCGAGTCGAGCCCGAGCCAGCCGATTGTCGAACGCTCCAGCATGATCGGGGCGAATAGGCACCAGACGAGGAAAGACTAGAGCCGCCGTCTGATAGGTAGCATCCGGGAACGGTGCCGAGTAGGCCAGGGCTTCTTCCCTCGTGAAGTCCTCGCGGACCACCGCCTGCTGCATGAGATCCGCCACAGGCATCTCGGTCAGGCGCTGCGAGTAGCGCCGCCAGCCGCGAAACGAATCCGAAGCGTCCTCTTCGCCGGAGGGCAGCAGAGTGTTCATCGCAACGATGCGCTCGAAGCGCTCCGCAATCTGGGATACCAACCGCAGTCCGAGCAAACCGCCCCAGTCCTGACAGACGAGCGTCACCCTCGTGAGGTCGAGTGCTTCGACGAACTGGCGCAGCCAGCGGGTGTGGGAACGATAGGTGTAGGCGTTGTCGGCAACAGGCTTGTCCGAGCGCCCGAAGCCGATGAGGTCGGGCACGACGACCCGGCCGAGTTTTCCCAGGACCGGCATCATGTGGCGATAGAGGTACCCCCAGGTCGGCTCAC
>JANQPS010000141.1 GCA_028285365.1 Thermoanaerobaculia bacterium
AGCTCGACGGCGTGTCTCCTGGCTCGTATCGACTGGCAGCACAGGCCGAGGGTTATGCGAGGAAGGTCCTGCCTGTCGTCGAGGCTCGAGTGCGCTCGGAGAATCGCGAACTCGAGCTGGTTCGAGTCGAGCTCGAGCGGGGTGCCACTCTCGCGGTCCGGGTTCTCGACGCCGAAGGCGACCCGGTTCACGAGGCCAGTGTCAGGGTCTACAGCGCTCGTCGGGGTCGAGGCGGCATCTGGAGCTATCAGTATTCGCGCAATGGCACCAGTGATGTCGATGGTCTGTACCTGGCCAGGGGGCTCGACAACGAATCCGTTGTCGCCGAGGCCCACAGCCGCGACGGTGAAGGATCTGCGACCGCGGTGATCGAGATCGTCGAGGGAGAGAACGAAGTTGAGCTGGTTCTCGAGCGACCGCTCGAAGTGCGCGGAGTGGTGACGTCGCTCGAAGGAGGGCCCGCGACGGGCGCGACCGTGAGTATGACCGGCGACAGTTTCGTGAACCGCGCCAGGACTGATGAGAACGGTGAATTCTCCATCAGGGCTCGGCCGGGCCAGGCTGCAAGGGTCTTTGCCTCGAAGGAAGGCCACGGTGTTTCCGACGAACTCGAGGTCCGTGTCGAGTCGGACAGTATCGACGGCATCCAGCTGTTTTTGGAGCCCAGTACCAGGGTCCTCGGTCGTGTTCTGGGCGCATCCCCTGACGAGATGACCGAGATCCACGTCTTTGCCATGCGCTTCAATCAGCCTACTCAGAAGCGCACCAGCCCCAGCTACGACGGGAGCTTCGAGCTGGAGGATCTGGCCCCCGGGGAGTGGGTGATCAGTGCTGGCCGGGGCTACGGTCAGTCTCAGGCGAGAGAGATCGTCGATGTGGTTCGCGGTGCGGGTGAGATCGAGGTCGAGCTCACGCTCGATCGTGGAGTGGACCTGAGCGGTGTGGTGCGACGTGGCGAGCAGCCGGCAGCTGGGCTCCGCGTGTCGGCTCGCGGTCTCGACGTGCAGGCGAGCGCTTCCGCCACGACGGGCATGGACGGTGAGTTTCGAGTGACCGGACTGCGTGCGGGCACTTATGACCTCAAGGTGACCAGTCGCGGGACGACGGTCCATCGCGAGACGCTCGAGCTCGACGAGGACCCCAACCTCGAGATCGAGCTCCAGACAGTCGTCGTGGAGGGAAGGGTGACGAGTGCGGACGATCGACGGCCGGTACCGGGTGCCACGATCAAGTTGATAGAGCCTGATATGCGTGAGAGGTCGGGATACTTCGGTGGCGGGCAGACTCTTACGACACGCGAAGGCACCTTTCGGTTCGACGAAACCGCTCCAGGCTCGTATCTGCTCGATGTCCAAGCGGACGGCTTTGCGCCGATGAGGCGGGAGGTCGACGTGCGCTCCGGGGCACCTACCGAGGTCGCTGTGGCTGTCGAGCCGGCGGGAACGATCGAGTTACAGCTGAGTGGTCCCTCCCGAGGGTTCTCTGGCAGCGTCCAGGTTACGGCTCGTGCCGCGGGAACGGCTCGGCAGGCGTGGGCCGGCAACTATGTGACGGATCAGTTGGGGCGCGTCGTCGTTCATGACGCTCCGCCGGGCCGTTGGGAGCTCGATGTCTTCTATGGAGGCCTGCTTGGGCGAGTGAGAGCCGAGCGCTCGAGTGACCCTCACAGAGTCGATCTCTTGGCTGGTGGACATGTCGACCTGCGGCTCAACGAGACCGTCGAGATGCACGTCGTGCACCGTCTCGAGATCGTTGGCGCTGATGGCGGACCGCCGCCGCGAAACGACCGGGGCACTCGCCCCGTCCTCGTCGGTGGACGGGCACGGGTGGGGCCGCTTCTCCCCGGAGTCTGGACGATCGAGGCCGATCTCGGAGCCGGTCGAACTGCCAGAGCGCAGGTCGAGGTGCGCAGCGGCTCCATCACGCCGGTGACCCTCGACGGCTGAGCTGCGCCGGGCCTCAGTGCTCGCTCTGGTAGTGAGCTTCCAGAAGGCTCCCTCCGAAGTCGTCTGCACGATCACGCCAGACGGTGTGGACGTGGTTGGCGTTGCCCTGGACGTTGTCGTATTCGAACAGGAAATCGCCACCCTGGAGGCGGTAGTAGTGAGGCTGGCCTGGTTCTGTGCCGCCGAGCCACGCGAAGTGGAGCCCGCCGGGGTCGATTGCCTGGCGCTGTGAAGCGATGACGTCTTCGCCGTAGGTGCCCAGAATCTCCTCGAGGAGACGGCGGACGATGTCCTGCTGAGGCGCTGCGAGCTCGCTGACCGGCAGACCGTCGGGTTGCAGGGTCTGGCGCCAGGCTTCGACTTCGCTCGGCGGCTTGCCGAGCGTTCCGGAGAGGATGTCGGATGGCGCCGTTTTGGACAGCACAGCTCGGCGCCTCTGCTCTTCGTCGAGCGAGCGTACCAGTGCCCTTGCGAGATCTTCTTCGAGGCGCAAGGCCCGAAACCCGGTCAGAGGGCCATTGGTGATGCGCGCCGGGTTGGCGCCGAGGAACGACGGCGTGACCTGGATGGTTTTGGGGAGCAGTGTCAAATTGAGCGAAACGTGGTGGCCCTCGAAGCGGACCCCCCATGGGGTCTCGGTCGAGGGCTCACCGAAGATCGCGAGCGAGTAGCTGCCAACGTTGCGA
>JANQPS010000172.1 GCA_028285365.1 Thermoanaerobaculia bacterium
ACCCGAGCCTCCGAGTCGGTCCGACCTCGACCCGGTTTCGTCGACGCCAAGTGCCGAATCCAAGGTCGAGCGAATGAGACGACTCCTGACGGTCGGCGACGTCGGGGCCCTGCAGACTCTGAATCTCCAGATCGACGATCGCGAAAGAAGCCAGCTCGCAAGCCAGGCAGACCATAGAAGCACGCTCAACTTCGTCGAACTGGCGGTCGACGCCACTCGCAACATCGAGGCAGCCCTGGCCGCATCCGACTACGCGGGCGCGCTCTCGCGAGCCCGGCGACTGGCGAGCCAATTTCCGGCCGTCGAGCAAAACATCAAGGCCAGTGCCCGCGCCGCAGAAGGACTGGAAAAACTCGCGGACCAGCAAGTGGCCAACGGAGACGTCGAGCGCGCCGGTGCCACACTGAAGCTCCTGGGCTCGCTGTGGCCCGAGCGGATCGGACTCGCGGAGCGCGTAGAACGGTTGGCTGCTCAGGCTCGTGAGGCCGAACAGGAATCCACCCGTCAACGTGTCGAGACTCATCTCGACGAGGCCCGACCTCACCTGGCCCTCGCGGTCCTCGACGCAGACCGGGCGCTCGACCCGGAGGAACGATCCCTTCTGCGACGGCGCGCGGAAGGCCGCCTCGTGGCCCTCGATGCCCAGCCTCCCAGCGTAGAGCTCGATCCGGCTCGACCGCCCCGCTATGAGCGGGACGGGAGCCTGGTTCTACACGCCATGGCGCAGGACGACTACCGGATCGAGCGGGTGATCTTCCACATCTCGGCAAGAGGCTCGGAGCGCACGTTCCCGCTGGCAGCCGAGCACCTCGGAGGTCGTTTCTACCGCATCGAGCTCGGGCCCGAGATCCACGGCAACACGAGACTGCACTACTGGGTCGAGGCTTCGGACACCTCCAATCAGAGCAGACGTGTCGGCTCGCCGGACAAGCCGCTCCGCATCAAGCCTCGTCGACGGTGACGGCCGACACGACAGAGTCGCTCGACTCGGCCACGTGCTCGGGACTCGGCTCGAGCTCCTCAGATTGCTGATGCGCGGACGTGAGCTCCGACACCGCGTGAGCGACGTCCTCAGCGGTCTCAGGATCGATAAGGTCCTGATCCGTCGGCTCGCCTGCCCCTCCGAGGAGCTCCACCAGCAGCCCTTCGAGCTCTGACCGATTGAAGGGCTTCGCCAGAACACCCGAAGGTTCGAGCGGCGCCAACCGCTGCGCTACCTTCTCCGGTGAGAGCCCGCTTACGACCACCGTCGGCACTTCGATCGAGGAGTCCTTGAGACTCGAGGCGAGCCACTCCGAGGGCTGCTCGGGGTCGCCGAGATCCACCAGGATGCAGTCCGCGTCGAAAGCCTCCGCCGCGGGCTCCTGAAGAGTCGCGCGCAGGTCGGCCACCAGTCGCGGGCGGTACCCGGCACGCCCCACGGCGCGCCCCAAAACGTGGCGCACGGTCTCGTCCGAGTGCGCCACCAGAACCAGAGGAGGTACATCTCGCACACCAGGGGTCGCCGTCAGATCGTCCGACCTCTCGTCGAGACCGGCAGGCCACTGCCCATCGGCTGGACTCGGAGCCGTCGTCTGTACGGAGACACTTTCGGCTCCGGTCGACACGAGAACCGCGCCGTCGCGAGAGGGACTGGACGTGGGCAGAGTGGCCGCGTCGAAATCGCTCGAGACTTCCCCTGGTCTTTCGCCCGTGTCGCTACAGTCCGTCTGCACACTGTCGGCCGGATTGACGTCGGGAGTGTCGTGAGGAGTGTTGCTCGGAGAGTCGTCGGGGGACTCGTTCGGGACCGTGGCACGTGCGTCGGCAGCCGAGTCCCCGGGGGCCGTCTCGTCAGTCGGATTCATGGTTGCCTCTCGTACACGGCTTCAGCAAGGTCTGGAAAGAACACGCAGCACCGTGCTCCGGGGTGGGAGCTCCGGTGCCCGAGCGCGAGGTAGCTCTCGAACCATCAGATCATCGAGAACGGGAGTTCGCTAGAGACTGTTGAAGACGATCTCGGCCCAGAACTGGTCGTTGATGAAACCCGCACCCCAGCCGTCCCACTCGTCACCAAAACCCGCCTCTTTGATCTGCTCCAAGGAACGGCCCGCGTCTTTCGCCGTGCGAACGTGGTCGATGGTGGCCACCAGCATGCCGTGAAAGCGCTCGAGGTCGTCCGCAGTCGCCAGTGGTCCGTGTCCGGGAATGATCTGGACGCCGGCAGGCAGGTTCGCCAGCACTTCGCCTACGTTCTCGGCAAAGCCCACAGCGTTGCCGCCCGACGAGAGGTCGACGAAGGGGAAGCGATCGACAAAAAAGTGATCCCCCATGTGCAGGACGTTGGAGTCCACGAAATGGACGACCGAGTCACCGTCGGTGTGACCAGAGGGAAGGTGCCAGACCCGAATCTCTTCACCGTTGAAGTGAATCGACAGCGCGTCCTCGAAAGTCACGACGGGCCAGGCCGACTCCGGCTGAGCCGGGGTCGTGCCCCGCGGTGACGTCTGTGGCGTGCTCAAACGCTTGCGAACGTTCGCGTGCGCGACGATCAGCGCCTCTTTGCCGAATTCGGCGTTGCTCCCGGTGTGGTCCCCGTGAAAGTGGGTGTTCAGTACGAACTCGAGCTCACCAGTGCCGATCTGAGCGAGGGCCTCGCGAATCTTGCCGGCCAGCGGGGCAAACTGATCATCGACGATGAGGAGACCGTCTGATCCGGCGGACACCCCGATGTTGCCTCCGGCGCCGATCAGCATGTGAACCTTCCCAGAGACCTTCTTCGACTGCATGGTCACATTGGAGAAGTCCTGCTGCGCGACCGCAGGGGGCACCAAGGTGACGGCGACAAGCAGGAGCACGACCGAAAGCCATGACCATCCGTCTGCACGACGCATCAGCAACGCGGTAGCGCGCTCCGTCGTCTCGAGGGAGTTCAAGGACACCAGTCCCGTCGACGAGTTTCGTTTCGGCATATCTCCTCCACCGAGTTTCATCTACCAGCCAGCTCTGTCTTCGACGTCGAGCCGCAGATGGACCGACCTCGATGTTAGCCGATGCCCAAAGGCTGATCACTGGCGATCCACCGCTCGAAGCGCCATCGGCCGCTCTCCTGTGGCAGCTCGACACCGTTGGTGAGCCGGAAGCGTTGCTCGAGCTCCGAACGCTCCAGCAGAGAACCGCCCACGAGCTCTGGTGGCGACTGTTCGAGGAATGTCGAGAGCAGGAGCTGACCGACGCAAGAGGGTGCACGATGAAGCTCCCCGGCAGTACTCGGGCCCAGCTCTATAGAGACTCGACGGTAGTTCCTCTGCTGGAGGGCGACGACCGCCTCCCGAGGCCCGACTTCGTCGAGAGTCAGCAGATCGACCTCTCTTCCCACGTCCTGCTCGCGAGACTGATCGAGCAGGCGCCGTCCACCCTCTCGCGACGTGACGAAGAGCGACTTGCGCAAGGTGTCGATGGCCGGGTGCCTCAGTGGGATGTCTCGACCGGAGGTCAGATAGGCCACGTCGGCCGGAGGACGGTCAGAGCACCACGAGTCGACCAGTTCCCGATCGGCGCCGAGCTGCGCCAGGTCGTAGCTCAGCCCTCCCTCCAGCCGGAGGTTGCGCCCGGAGGTAACGATGACGTCTGCCCAGGCTCGACACGCGTTGAGCACGAGAAAATCGACGCGACTTCTCGGTGTCTCTTTGGTGATCTTCAAGACTCTCAGAGCACCGCCCACTTCGACGCACGCAGCGACCTGGGTCACCAGTGGCTCGGGCCAGGCCTCCCCGAGAATGGAGCTCAGCCGCAGTGGCTGCGCACTCACCGGGGATCGACTCAACCCGATTGCGCGCCGTCGTCGGCGGTCTCGTCGCGGAAGAGCAGGCCAAACAACACCGCGGTTGCGAGACCCGTTGCCGAGAGCACACCCCACAGAGACGTGTAGTCGAGACCGCCGTCGGGTGTTCCGAAAACCTGGGCCAAATAGCCCAGAACCGGGGCCGCGATCACCGGCCCTAGACCTAGGATGATGATTCCGAAGACCGTCTGCGCCGAATGCCTCACATCCTCGTCCGCCAGGCGCTCGACATAGATGTAGGCGGCTGCGAAGAAACAGGCGTAACACAGTCCGTGCAGCGCCTGACTCGCCACGATGACCGAAACGGGCAGGACCGGTGACGCGAAGATCGCGTAGCGAACGAAGTAGGCCAGCGCCCCGACGACGATCACCCAGCGAAAACCGAGCCGCGCCAAGAGCCATCCGGTCAGCAGCATGACGGCGATCTCGGCGAACTGACCGATGGTCATGGCTGGACCGATCTGCGAATCCCTGAGCCCGAGGACCTCCGAGAAGAAAGGAGCCGTCTGCATGAAGTAGATCTGGTGAATGACGGAGATGGGAAGGCTCGCCGCAACCAGGACCGCAAACGAGCGATGCCGAAACAGGCCAAAAGCCTTGGCGAAGGCGAGCGACTGCGTTGCATCTCGGCGTGGCGGTGTCTTCGGAAGGAAGAGGCAAAAGGCCGCATAGCCGATGGAGATCAAGCCGCTCGCGATCAGTGAGTCGACCAGGCGACCGGTCGCGTTGGCCACCTCGGTACCGGCATAGAACGGCGGCAAAGCCTGGAATCGGACGTCATCCAGCAGCCAGAACAGCGGAAACAGCCAGCTAGCCGCAATCCAGCCGATCGTCCCCCACACTCTGACCCCCGGGAACTGCCGATTGGGGTCTTTGAGATGAGCAAACGCCATCGAGTTCGTCAGGGCCAGCGTAGGCGTATAGACGACGCTGTAGGCCACTGACAGCCACAGCCACGCCTGATGCGTCGTCTGGTAGGCCGTGACGATCTTGATCAGCCCACCGATCAGCAGCATCGCTGCTAGGAACCTCTCGGTCGAGAAGTAGCGGTCGGCCACCTGGCCTGCAACAAACGGCGCGGTCACCGCTCCTATCGAGCCAGCGAGTCCGAGGATCCACCCCACCTGGCCCGGCGTGAACCCCAGTCCTCCGTCCTCTGGCGAAGCTTGCAGGAAGCGAGCGAGGACCGGGAGCCAGATACCCCAGACGGCGTACTGCAGGAGCATCATGGCGGACAGACGCTTGACGGGGGACTGGCTCATGCAGCTGACTCCGTGTGAGTTGTGCTCCGACTGGTTGGAAGGAGACTCGCTGGACGAGGCTCCTTTGGAGAAGCCTCGATGGAGAAACTCGTCTGGAAGAGGAACGTGGCGAACTCTACTGTACCGGCGAGTACCTTCACCACGACTCGCGCAGCCAGGCGCTCGAACACCGGGCCGAGCGCCACGCCGGCCTCGGAGCGCTCTCGAGCCGCCTCATGTAACATTCAGAATCAAAAGAAGTTCTGGGAGATCGCCCGGAAACGACGCGCCGGACAGCGCGGGTGAAAAGAGTGGCTGAACGAAAAAAAGTGGCGATGATCGGCGCGCCGATGGTGGGCAAGACGAGCCTGGTGCGTCGATTCGTGCACGGAGTGTTCTCCGAGTCCTATCTGTCGACGATCGGAGTGCGCATCGAACGCAAGACCTCCTCGGACGATCGTGACTCCGAGCTCGTCGTCTGGGACCTCCACGGCGAAGAGGAGACTCGCGGCCTGCGCTCGAGCCATTTGCGCAACCTCTCTGGCTACGTTCTGGTGGCAGACGGTACCGCGCCGTGGACACTCGACGAGGCGATTGCCGTACAGAAGCGCACCGTCGAGATCGTGGGTGACGTCCCGTTCGTGCTCCTGGTCAACAAGGTCGACCTGACCGCAACGTGGTCGGTTGGAGTCGATCAGGTTCAGAGACTCGAAGACCGCGGCTGGACGGTTCTGCTCACGAGCGCAAAAAACGGTGAGGGCGTCGCTGAGGCGTTCGACTTCCTGATCGCTCGAATGAGTGACCGCGAAGCCGGAGTCCCGGTCGGCTCATGAGCCAACCCGATTCCCCGGGCCTCCGCTTCGAGCGCGTGTCAGCACGGTGGGAAGGCGGTGCGTCGGTCAAGCTCCCTCCCGAACGACCCGGCTGGTTCGACCTGATCCTTCGCGAAGCCGTGGTCGACGGCGACACTGCCCTCTTCGCTGACGAGCTCGACTTCGTCGGCAACTTCATGGGTGAAGCCCCACGCATCTGGCGCGAAGACCGTCGCAGTCAACTGCGCTCCGGGGTGCTTTGCCGGGTCTCGGACGACGGACTCGAGCACTACTTCGAGTGCACGGCCCTGGTCGAGGCCGAAACACCTACCCTGCGCTTCGAGCTCCTCGGCACCGACTACGAATCGCTGCTCGAGACTGTCCCGGGAGCGCGCAACAGCCTCCTCCAGCTGGTCGAGCACGCCCACCAGATGTCGACCGAGCGACTGCGCCTTCGTGATGATCTCCTCCCCGACCCACCTCCACTCCTCGAGCTCATCATGACCGACGACGGAACGATCGACGGGATCGAGGCACCGCCACGAGGAGGCGTCCCTCTCATTGCGGAAGTCGAGCTCCCCGCCAAGGCCAGCGACGTCCTGTCAGAGGATCTGGCGCAGCAGATGCTGGCGCACGCGAAGCTCGCCCGTGAGACAGACAGCCCCCAACGATTCGTCCTCAGCCAGGCTTACGGAACGCGGCAGCGCTATCACGAGATTCGCATCGAGCCTCGCAAGCACGCACGTCTGCACGCCAAGCT
>JANQPS010000188.1 GCA_028285365.1 Thermoanaerobaculia bacterium
GAGCCAGACCCGTGCTCCTTCGAGCGGCAGGCCATCAGTACCCACCACGACTCCCGCCACGACCCCAGCCGGCTTCATCACGACTCGCAGAGGCTCATCGCGCGGGACCTGGATGTCCTCGAAGCTCTTGCGCTCGAACCCGTCGACGTTCACGACCAGTGCATAAGACGAACCCGGCGCGAGGTCTGTCACGACAAACGTCCCGTCGACGCCACCGACCGCTTCCGTACGCTCTCCGCGCCAGCGACTCAAGTAGGTCTCAACCCTCGCCGCGGCCAGGGGCGCGCCTTGCTCGTCGACGACCGCGCCCACCAGCTCGACTCCACGGTCCATCACGATCGTGCCGAGCTCGACCATGCTACCTGGCTCGCCGACGATCTCGATGCCAGGAATCATCGCGGTGGCGAAACCACTGGCAACAGCACGAACGCGGACCTTCCTCCGTGATTGGTCGCGCAGCTCGAAGCGTCCCTGGTGGTCGGTTTTCCGACTGGCCTCAGCACGACCGTAGAAGAACGGGATGTTGTCTTTCGTCTCCCAGACTTCGACCTCGGCATCAGCGATCGGCTGGTCTTCGGAGTCCACGACCCATCCGATGACCGTGATTCCGGCCTGCAGCTCGAGCACGAGGTCGTGGGCCGACTCCCGGTTTGCAACGTCGCGCTCGAGTGTCGAGAACCCCACCTTGGACGCCGTGATGCGACTCGGCAACCGACGCACCGCAGCCTCCATGGAGAACCGTCCGTCAGGTCCCGATCGAGTCAGAGATCGCTCGACCCTGATGACCACGCCCGAGACTGGCTGCTGAGCGGAGTCGACGACACGACCCGCCACTCTCATCACCGAATCCAGTTCTAGGAGCGCTCGCGGCGCTAGGCCCTCGAGCGCCACACTCGTAGAGTCGGGACGATAGCCACGCGCCACGGCCGCCAACCTGGCAACGCGCTCAGGCCGCGCCACGGACACCACGATGTCCACCAGACCTTCGTCATTCGACGCGCGCGGCTCGATGCCACCGAGTACGAACGCACCCGCGAGCAGATCACCGGAGTCTTTCCGTCTGACCTGACCGACGACTCTCACTGGTGCTTCCAGCTCAACGGTAATGATCTCCGAGCCGCTCGGCGACTCGCTAGGAAGAGTGAGGAGGCGCGAAGCGCCAGTCGAAGCCTGAAAGGCCAGCTGCGGCTGCCTCGCAGGTGTCACGAGACGAACCCGCCCGCGCTCGTCCGTCACTGCAAACGCGATCCCCTGAGTGGAGACGACGACGTCAGGTGCCGGTTTGCCGTCTGGCGCTTTGACCTCGATGAGCCGTTCGGTTCCCGGCTCGAGATCAGCCGACTGAGTCTCGCGGCGGAACGACACCACAGCCGGTGAGCGGCCAGGAGCCATGATGAGCGCGCGAGCCTGGCCAGCCAGCCCGGGACAGGACACCGTTCGGTTGGCTCCCGAGACGACCCGCGGCCAGACCTGAGCGAGCAGCTCCGTGTCCCCTCGCCAGCGTGCAGGAGCACAGATCCAACGGACGTCGGAGTCCCGCGAAGCCCCACGAACACTGGCCGTGACTCTCGAGCGCTCGATTTGCGGGAGAGCCAGAACGATGTCCTCCGCGACGCCGTCGACCAGGAGGATGCGCTCGTAGCCGACGTCTCCTGCGTCGATCCACAGGCGCACCAGTCTCGGCCCTCGACTGACGTCGGTGCCCGGCTCTTGAAGGTTCAGTAGCCATCTCCCGTCCGCGTTGCTGCTCGTTTCGGCGAGCGGTGCGCCGCGTGAGCGCACACCCAGCTCGATCAGTCGAGTGGCGACGGGTCCCAATTCCCGAAACGCTCTCAGCGTCGCATTCTCGATGGGCTCGCCGTCCGGGTCGACAAGCACTCCCTCGAGTCGTACCGACTGTCCTACGTCCAGGGGGACAGGATCCTGACCCGCAACGAACGAGCGCACTGGCGCGATGACGAGAAGCGTCGTCAGTGCGAACACGCGAGCGGCGAACGAGGCGCCAAAACCACACCAGCGCCTGTCTCCGCCCCCCGGAAGATCAAGCTCGTGCTGTCGCATGATTTGGCAACAGTGTACCGCGCTCAGAAAGGCGCGGCCAGCAGGGCCAAACCGTCACGTTCCAACTCGTCGCGAAGGCGCGCGCTCACGAAGCCCCAATGGCGGGCCGCACTCTGCTCCTGTCCCCAGCGCTGGTAGAGGTGAGTGAGTCGAGCGTGTGTCAGCTCGAGATCGAGTGTTCGCGCCTCCGCTTCCGCCGCAACCATCTCATCGAGAAGACGGCGCTCGGCCTCGGCGAATCGCTCGAGATCGATCAGCGCCATCGAAGCAACCGTCTTGACTCCTCGCACCCGAGCCGGGTCAGCCTCGAGCTCGATCAGCCGTATCGCCAGGACACTCAGGCGACTCCACACTTCTTCCGCCTCACCAAGCGCAAGCAGCGCACGGCCGCGACGCAGCTCGACCTCGAGTGCTCTCGCGCCGAACCCACCACCCTCCTCGTCGAGTCGGACTCGCCCGCTGCGCAGCACGTCAGCAGCCTCGCGCCACCTGGCGTCTCGCTCGAGCGCTCGAACCAGCAGTAGCCGAGTGTCGACAACGAGCGGATCGTTGGAGCCGGGCGTCCGCTCCGCGCGAGCCAGCAGCTGACGAGCCCCACGCTCGATCTCTGCCGTCAGCTCCTCCCGCCCGGGCCCGGAACTCTCATCCAAGCCTCGCTCGAGCCACCGCAAGAGCACGAGCTCGACGCGCCAGAGCCAGCGATGCTCGTCACCCAAGGCAGCGCGAACCTCCTCGATCACGGTCGACGCTCCAAGTCGGGCGACCTCGTTCGCGTCACCGTCCGGCTGACGCCACTGGACTTCCAAGCGAGCGATCTTCACGAGGGGCCTCGAGATGGCGAAGAAGCCGCGAGCCAGAGCCATCTCGCCTTCGAGATCGACCCATGCCTCCTCGAGCTCGACTCGATCGAGGCACGAGGCCCCCGAAACAAGACGAGCCAGACGCCACGCCACTCCAGAACCGGGCCTGGCGTCGCCGTCGAATGCCGTGGATGACGTGTCGAGCTCGAAACGCCGAGCCTGGTCGCAGCGACCGCGAGACGTCCAGAATCGAACGAGATCGAGCCGTACGACCCGAGTCCAGAGCTGAGATCCGACACGGTCTTCAGTCTGCTCGAGTAGCGCCTCGAGGTGCTGAGCAGCCGCTACCGAGCCCAACCGCGCAAGTCGAACCCGGGCTGACGCGATCTCCAAACGCTCGTGAAGATCTTCGGGAAGCTTCCCTTCTTTGCCCGTCAGTGACCCGAGCTCGACGAGTGCGTCCGCCGCGACCTCGAAACGGCCTTGCTGGAGATCGATCTCGGCCATGAGGAGTCGAGCCGTCGTGACAGCCTCTCGATGGCTCTCGAGACCGACCTGGACCAGCGGTTCCAGGACCGACCTGGCTTCATCGAGCAGCCCCAGCCCCCACAGCTCGACTCCAAGCTGAACCCTTAGAGGGTCCTTGCCGATCCTTTCGTCAGGCTCGCCGAGCTCCGTGCCGAGACGAAGGACCCCCTCGACGCTGGGCTGCGCAGCCTCCAGATCGACACGAACGCCACCATTTCTTTGATGAGGCGACTCTCTTTCGTGAAGGCACGCCAGTGCCAGGCCAAACCAGAACAGCATGGCTCCACGCAGATAGCTCGGAGCACGCCCAGGCTTCCGACCTGGATCATTGACCTCGGTCAAGGCGCCCCTCGCGGCATCCATCTAGGGTCCGATGCTCCCGCGACACTGCTCGCAACACTCGAAGGATCACTCACATGCTGCCTCACACGAAACAGTCTCACACGAAACTCGTGTCGGTCCTGGCCGGCAAGGGTCTCATGATGGCCGTCGCTGGCGCGAGTCTGCTCAACGCAGGGGTGCCGGATGAGAATCAATCTGGCGTCCAACAGCAAGCGAGCACAACCACTGAGGAGTCAGCAGACGACTCGGCGCCTCCATCAGACGCCCAGCTCTTCGAGGAACTTCGCGTCGTCGGCGCGGCCGAGCGCCTGACGACACCCGGCTCGGCTCACGTCATCGATATGGACGAGCTCGAACGTCAGCAGGATCACGACCTGCATCGCATCTTGCGCCTCGTCCCTGGCATCAACCTCCAGGAAGAAGACGGCTATGGCCTGCGACCAAACATCGGCATCCGCGGCACAGGAGTCGAGCGGAGCCAAAAAGTCACGCTCATGGAAGACGGCGTCCCCATCGCTCCGGCGCCGTACGCGGCGCCGTCCGCTTACTACGTGCCCACAGCCGCCCGCATGGAGGGGGTCGAAGTTCGCAAAGGCTCGAGCGCCATCCGGCACGGCCCGCACACCAACGGCGGCGCCATCAACCTCCTGTCGACCTCGATCCCTGGCTCGCTACGCGCTCGAGTTCGCGCGGCGGCTGGTGAGGACGAGGAGCTCAGCGTTCTGGGTTCGGTGGGTGACTCCGGAGAGCGCTGGGGCTACCTGATCGAGACCTATCAACATGCAACCGACGGCTTCAAGGAACTCGACGGCGGCGGGTCGACCGGGTTCGAGCTGGCGGACTATCTCGGCAAGGCGCGGTTGAGCACCGACCCGACCGCCGGCGGCTATCAGGCTCTGGAGCTCAAGCTGGGGCACACCGAGCAGGATGGTGACGAGACCTATCTGGGGCTGGCGGCGCCCGACTTCGAAATGACGCCATATCGCCGCTACGCCGCGTCGTCGGGAGACAACATCCAAGCCGATCACGACCAGCTGCAGTTGAGGTACTTCTCACAGCCGACACGACGTCTCAACCTCACGGCCACCGCGTACTCGAACGACTTCTTTCGCAACTGG
The DNA here is from genome assembly GCA_028285365.1 of Thermoanaerobaculia bacterium. Taxonomy (GTDB): domain Bacteria; phylum Acidobacteriota; class Thermoanaerobaculia; order Multivoradales; family Multivoraceae; genus JANQPS01. The sequence continues at coordinate 4,850 of JANQPS010000188.1, forward strand.
TACAAGCTGGAGCGCATCGGCTCGACGCGCATCGCAGCCGTGCTCGGCGAACCAGGGCGATACCCGGATCTCCTCGCGGCGCTCCGCGGAGACATTGATACGAGCGGCGGCTCCCTCTCCATACGCAACAACCGCCGTGACTACTCCGCGCACGGCGCCCAGGCCGTTGTCTCGTGGGACCTGGACTCTCGTCGCCTCGACCA
>JANQPS010000196.1 GCA_028285365.1 Thermoanaerobaculia bacterium
GCCCGACGCTACCGGGGCGAAGCCACCAGAACTCAGTCAGCTGGTTGTCACCTTCGAACCTTGAGAACCTAACCGGGGCAGAGCACTTCCGGCACGTAAGGCAATCCGGGCGGGAAACACCCCGCCGGGAACCTCGCTGGCAGCCCCGCTTTCATCGATTCGACGGCTTCCCGGTAGCTTCCCACAAAGGCCCGGAGTTCAGCCCACAAAGCCGCTTTGCCTTCCCGGGTCAGAGCATGGAAAGCCGGTGCGTAGCTCCTCTTCGGGTCATCGGGGTGGTCCAGCGGATCACGACGCAAAACCCTCTTGACTCCCAAAGGACGGGTGCCTGCGCACTTGTGCCGACGCCGTGTCTCTTTCTCTATGCTCGCGACCATCTTGCGAACCCGCCGAACACGACTCGCCCGCTTCAAGTGAGCCCAACATGGAAGCGGCGTGAGCTCGAACGCAAGACCGCGCTCCAGGTAGTCCTCGCGTTTGACTTTTCGCCCAAGTCGCCGAGCTTCGTTCTCGTCACTGCGGTTGTGCCAGATGCCGCCCTCAACCCGTTCACAGCCGTTCATCAATTCGTGTACGACGTGGAGACCTGGCCAGTCGCAAGGTCGTGCGACGAGGTTCTCCTTCGCACCGTGCTCGAGCACATAGCGGAGCCGAGCGACTTGGTCGGCTTCATCTTCCCAAACGAGGATGTGCTTGTAGCGACACTTCCAGAAGGTCCCCTCCCAGTCTACGAGCTTGCCCACCTTGACGGCCGCCTTGGACTTGACGTAGCCCATGAACTTGGCCAGCTGTGACATTGAGTGAGGAACGAGAAGAAAGTGGAGATGGTTCGACATCACAACGCCGGCCACGATGCGCATGCCCGTCTGTTTCTGAGCTCGCGAAATGATGCCAGTCATCACCGCCTTGGTTTCGGCGGATGGCCTCAGGAGGTACCGGTCTTGGATGGTTTTTGTGGTGATCTCGACGAGCCGGTCAGCAACGAGCCCACGTGGATGTCTGCCCATTCACCTTGTAGAGACGGTAGACCGCCCCAAAGGCCTTCAGAAGGATCCACCAAATCTCGTCGGCGCCGAGTAGGTGCCAGGGACTTCTCACGACTCGACGTTGAGGTAGGTATAGGAGTGGAGTTCGGTGTCGAAGTAGTCGAGCAAGCGATCGCCGTGCTCGGTCTCGATGAGACCACGCTCAACAGCACGAACGGTCGACAAGCGAAACGACTCACGCAGCTGCTCGACGTCGTACTGAAGGTAGGAGAGCACCTCGGCGGCGGTGTCTCCTTCGACGATCTCGTTGGCACGCCAACTACCTGACTCCTCCATTTCGACATGGATGACGTGAGTGTCCCCGAACAGGTTGTGAAGGCACCCCAAGACCTCCTGATACGCACCTACGAGGAAAGCTCCAAGATAGTAGGGAGCCTGCCTCCCAGACGGCCCTTCCTCGAGTTCATGAAGACGCAGCGTCCGGCGAACATCACGCAGATCGACGAATCGATCGATCTTGCCGTCGGAATCGCACGTCATATCGACCAGGACAGCCTCGCGGCTCGGCGCTTCGTCGAGACGGTGAATCGGCATGATCGGAAACAGTTGGCCAATGGCCCAGTGGTCGGGCAACGACTGAAACAGCGAGAAATTGCAGAAGTAGATATCGGCCAGCTTCGTCTCCAGCTCAGCCAGCTCTTCAGGAAGATTCTCCAAACCGCGCGCCAGATCTCTGACTCGCACGCACGTCTTCCAGAACAAACTCTCGCCCAGAGCCCGCTCTTCGAGACCGAGGTAGCCAAGAGAAAACAAGTCGTGCATCTGGCCAAAGGCAGCGACGGCGTCGTGGTAGCACTCCAGAATGCGACGCTCGCTCAGCCCACGCGAGGCTTCCAACAGATCGAGAAGTGGCTGCGAAACGTCGCTCCGACTCCGAATCTCTTCGAGCTCCTCTGGGACCTCGAAACCCGAAACCGCCCCACGTCCGACTACGTTCATCACGAGAAGACTCTGATAGGCGGTGATTGCACGACCCGACTCGGTGACGATGATCGGATGCTCGATCGAGGCGTCCGCGCACACCGTTCCGATCCTGTAGACGACTTCGCTCGCGTACTCCTCCAGACCGTAGTTCATCGACGAGGGGAAGTTGGTGCGCGAACCGTCGTAGTCGACACCGAGGCCACCCCCAACGTCGATGAACCGCAACCCGGACGCACCAAGTCGAGCGAGCTCCACGTAGAAGTAGGCAAGCTCGCCGACAGCGCTCTTGACCTTTCGAATGTCGTGAAGCTGACTGCCTGCGTGGCAGTGTACGAGCTCGAGACAATCCTCCATTCCATGCGCCTGAAGGACGCGGAGCAGTTCGAGCACTTCGCTCGCAAATAGTCCGAACTTCGACTTCGCTCCGGACGACTCTCTCCAACGACCGACACCCTCGCTGGCGAGCTTGACTCGGACTCCTAGTCTTGGCCTGACTCCATAGGCGGTTGCGTGCTTCAGAATCAGGTGGAGCTCGTCGAGTTTCTCGACCACCGGAATGACCGTGTGACCGAGCTTTGTCCCCAAAACCACGGTCTCGATGTAGTCGTCGTCCTTGAATCCGTTACAGACGATCATCCGCGGGTCGGCCTCGTTGGCAAGGGCCATCACCGCCAGGAGTTCGGGCTTCGAACCGACCTCCAAACCAAAGCGATACCGCTCCCCGTAGCGGTAGACCTCGTCTACGACCGCACGCTGTTGGTTCACCTTGATCGGATAGACCGCCAGGTAGTCGCCGCGATACTCGTTCTCGGAGATTGCCTTCGCGAAAGCCTCGTGAATCTCTCGTAGGCGATGGGTGAGCATGCTCGAGAAGCGAAGCAGTAGTGGCGTCTCGAGCCCATTGGCCGCCAGGTGCTCCACGATGTCGAGCACCTCGACTTCGCGACCGGAGGTCTTGTCGGGCCGCACGACGATCCGCCCGGCCGAATTGGCGGCAAAGTAGCCATCACCCCACGACCGCAGACCGTAGAGTTCGGCCGAGTCCTCGACACTCCACCTTCCGGGGGCCATAAACGGCTTGGTCATGGTACTCCGCCTCTCCGTGCGCCTACCGAACGGGCCCACGACCGCGTTTGGCGTCGAAACTCGTGATGGTAGGAACAAATCTCGCCCGAGCCGCGGCGCGAGCTCAACGACTGCTCGTCCACCGATCGGACCGCCAACGGTCATCAGCCTCCCGAGCGGTCTCTCAGATCCCGAGACTGCCTTCGACTCGCACAATCCAGCGCTCGAGACCTGGTCGGCTCTCCAGATCGAAGCCACCTTCATGCGCCAGTCGAGTGTAGGCCACGAGCACAACGTCCGCGAGGCTCATCGAACTACCCACAAACCAATGCCTGGACGCAATGTGCTGTTCCATCAGGTCCAGCGCCGCATCACCCTTCTCGAGCAGCGTTGGGGCGATTTGGTCCTCGTCTTTTCCCAGATACAGCTTGTGGAATCGTCGGACTGCGATGGCAGGCTCGTGGCTGTACTGCTCCCAGAACATCCATTGATGCATCAGCGCTCGTTCCCAGGGGTCATCTGGGATCAGGCCGCTACCGCGCGCCAGGTAGAGAAGGATCGCTCCGCTCTGGCTCAGATGACGCCCGTCATCAAGCTTCACCACAGGAATCTGGCCTGCTGGATTGATTCGCAGGAAGCCGTCCTTGCGGCTCTCGCCAGCCAAGATGTCGACGTCCACCCACTGCCATTCGAGCCCAAGGTGACGCGCAACATACAGTACCTTCAAGCAGTTGCCGGACCGCTTGTCACCGTAGATGGTCAGCATATGGGTCAGCTCCAATCGAGAGGGTGCCAGGGACTTCTCATTCGGAGGTCCAGAAGTCGGCTGCGTGAGGTGCCAGGGACTTCTCGGAGACCGGGTCGGGCACGACGAATCCGAGAGATTTCAGAGCCATCACGAGGTTTGTGAGGTGCCAGGGACTTCTCACAAGGGACGCCGGCGGCGGTGGAAGCTCGGAACCACGCCACGGGACGACGACGGCCAAACGAGCCAACTTGTGACGCTACCAGAACTTACGGCCAGTTCGGTGTTCGCGACGGCGAAACCGTCTTTACATGACGCCCCAAAAGGACTTACGCTCTCTTCACATTTCACAGGGAGACTCCCTCCGAATCACCTACGCCGGAGCCCTCCAGGCGGCACCTTCCGGCAGCCTTGTCCAATCGACGACCGCGACAGGACCACTCCGCAAGGGTTATGCCCGCTGTCTCGCCGAGCCACTCGCCCATGCCACATGCTCGTCCGCAGACATTCGCGGTTGGAGCCTCCGCCTCACCAAGCTTTCCCCTTAACCAACTGACCTATTCAGCAAGAGAGGAATCAAACGCATGAAGCGCATTCTGATGAGCGCCTGCATGATCGTCGCTATTCTGCTCCCGAGCACCGTGCTCGCACAGCAGATCACCGGCGAGATCCAGGGCGTGATCACCGACAACAACGGCGGCGCCCTTCCCGGTGTCACCGTGACCGTCAGGAACCAGGACACCGGAATCTCGCGTACCGTGATCACGGACGCTACCGGCTCCTACTCGGCTCGAGCCCTTCAGCCAGGTGCCTACGAGGTCACAGCAGCGCTCGAGGGCCTTCAGACCACGCGTCAGACAGATGTGCGCGTGCTCGTGGCACAGGTCATCGACATCAACCTCACCATGGAAGTCGAGTCGACGAGCGAGGTGATCACGGTCACAGCAGAATCCCCACTCATCGAGGTCAGCCGTACATCAGCGGCCAACTACCTGGACGAGACAGCGATCGAAGCGCTGCCGATCTCGGGTCGCGACTTCACGAACTATGCCCTCTTGACTCCGACCGTGCAGGTCGACCGCGATCGCGGCTTCTTGACGATGAGCGGCCAGCGCGGCATCTACACCGGCCTCAACGTCGACGGTGCCAACAACAAGAGCACCTTCTTCGGCTACGGTGTCGGTGGTGAGGCCACTGAGAACGAGGGCCTCGTGATCGCTCAGGACTCGGTCAAAGAGTTCCAGGTCATCACCAACGAGTTCTCGCCCGAGTTCGGCCGTTCCGGTGGTGGCTCGATCAACGTGATCACGCGCTCCGGTACCAACCAGCTCAAGGGTTCGGTCTTCTTCCAGACTCGCGACGACTCGTTGGCCTCCGACATCCCGAACTCGCCGCTCGGAGAGTTCCGCGGGCAGGACTTCGGCACGGAGGTCTCCGAGTTCGAGCGCACTGACCTCGGATTCTCCATGGGAGGACCGATCCGTCAGGACAGAACGCACTATTTCTTCGCGGTTGACTCCGTCGAGCGCGACGATCCGTTTATTCGTCGACTCGACACCGCTACCAACTGGAGCGGTTGTGGCGATCCGGGCTCGCTCAACTGCATGAGCGTCTACGACGCGATCTTGTTCAAGGCACAGAGCCAGCCTGAGTTCGCTTCCTTGGTCGACGGCTACACCCGACAGGCTGATGGTTCGGCCGTGGGCAACTTCGTCCGCTCCATCGAGAACCAGATCCTGTTCGGCAAGATCGATCACCAGTTCACCGACTCGCAGAGCGCGAGCCTGCGGATCAACTACACCGACTTCGATCGCTCCAGTGAGTTTCTCGACGAGGAGTCCTCCAAGCTCGAGGAGACAGTCGGCATCATCGGCTCCTGGACGTCAATCATCGGCTCGAACGCCGTCAACGAGTTCCGCTTCCAGCAGTCGACCGATGATCTCGATCGCCTCTCCGGACGCGTCGGCAGCCCGTTCGAGGGTGAGATCCGATTTCAGTTTGGCGACTTCGACGAGGTCGGCAAGGACTTCTTCCTGCCCATCTTCGTGGAAGAGGACCAGATCCAGATCAAGAACGACTTCTCGTACCTCTTTGGCGCTCACGACATGAAGTTTGGTGTCGATTACGACGACAGCAACCTCAAGCAGCTGTTCGCCGGCTTCCGCGATGGTCGCTACGACTTCACGTCGGTCGACAACTTCCTGAACGACAATGCTTCCGATGGACTCATCTACTTCGGTGACGTCACGTTCCCGAACTACGACGAGTCCCAGCAGAGCCTGGGCGCCTACGCTCAGGACAGCTTCAAGCGTGGCGATCTGACGATCAACTACGGTCTTCGCTACGAAGCTGAGTACAACCCGGACGACCTCGAGCACATTTTCCCCGAAGGTCGCGACATCCCGGATGACACCGACAACATCGCTCCGCGTCTGGGTCTGGCATGGTCACCGAACGGTACGGACGTCGTGCGCGGAGGCGCCGGCCTCTACTTCGGCCGCACTCCGACCCTGCTGTTCGCCGGTCAGGTTCAGCAGACCGGAGTCTTCCCCAGCTACGGCATCGTGTTCGTCGCCCCCTTCCTGCCCGGTTGGGTACCGTTCGGCACTCCGATCGACAACGGCGCACCACCTGATGGCACCCTGATCTCGACGACGATCACCGATCAGAACTGGGAGCTGGCAGAAATCTGGAGATTCAACCTTGGCTACGAGCGCCAGCTATCGACCAACTGGCGCGCGGGGGTCGATTTCCTCTATGCCGACGGCAGCAACCTCCAGCGAAACGACGACCGCAACCGAACGGTTGAGTCTCGCGACGAGTTCGGTCGCCCCGTCTACTCAGGGACCCGGCCTGAAGCTGGCTTTGGCGAGCTTCTGATTCGATCCTCGAACGGCGAGTCCGAGTACACGGCGCTGACGTTCAAGATCGATCGTCGCTACGCCGGCCGCTACTATCTCGGCGCCCACTACACGTGGTCAGAGGACAAGGACACCGACTCCAATGAGCGGACAGCAACCTCAATCACGATCACCGATCCAGACAATCTCCGGTACGACTGGGGCCTCTCTGAGCGTGACGTCGAGCATCGCTTCGTGCTCCACGGCATGATCCGAGTACCTGGTGACGTCCAGATCAGTGGAATCTTCGAGTATCGGAGCGGGTTCCCCTACACAGCGCTGAGCTTCGACGAGTTCCACAACTACCCGGGTGGTGACGGTCCTTTCGATGGCCGCTCTCGTGCGGTGGTGGGTGGTGTCCTCCAGCCTCGCAATGGTGAGCGCAACGAGAGCATCAACACGGTTGACCTCCGAGTCTCGAAGTTCTTCGAGATCGGTCGCTATCGCATCGACATCTACGGCCAGGCTTTTAATCTCTTCAATGAGAACAGCCATTCCGTGGACCTCGAGTCGCGGCAAGAGTGGCCTGAGCTAGCACCTGGCGTACCGAACCCCGAGTTCGGCCTTGGGAGCAATCTCACGACGACTCCGCGTCAGTACGAGTTGGGTGTTCGCTTCAGCTTCTGATGCGCTCAGCTAGCCGCGTGTGATCGCTGGTCGATCACAGCGCAACGAAGGGCCTCTCCAGCCGGGGAGGCCCTTTTTTGTTGGCGATACCGTTCGCCGCGCTTCGAAGGAGGACCTGCTGTGACCATCCAAGCCGCAATCTTCGACATGGACGGGCTCCTGATCGACTCCGAGCCCCTCTGGCGGCGAGCAGAACAGGCAGCCTTCAAGAAAGTCGGGATTTCGCTGACCGACGCCGAATGTGCTCAAACGACAGGACTTCGCACCGACGAGGTGGTGCGCTACTGGCACGAGCGGCGTCCATGGGACGCAGAGGTGCCAGGGACTTCTCACGACGACGTGAGGCTCGACATCGAGAATCGAGTGGTCCGGCTGGTTGAGGACGAAGGGCAGGCGCTTCCGGGCGTGCGACACGCTCTCGACGTTTCGAAGCGCCTGGGGCTGAGAATCGCCCTGGCCAGTTCGTCACCACCTCGACTGATCGACGCCGTTCTCCACGGCCTCGGCATCTCTGAGCGCTTCGAGCTGACCTGCTCGGCCGCGCACGAAGAACATGGCAAGCCTCATCCAGCAGTCTTCCTCACCACCGCCAGCCAGCTCGACGTCCCACCCAAGAGCTGCGTCGTGCTCGAGGACTCGCTACCGGGGGTACGAGCCGGACTAGCGGCCGGCATGCGAGTCGTCGCAGTTCCAGCTCCTGAAGATCGCGGCCACGACGGCTTCGGTCGAGCTGACGTGCTCCTGAACTCGCTCGACGATCTCCGCGAGGCTCACCTGACCGGCTGAGGTCCTTCCCTTCCTGCATGGCGCTCTAGACGTGTGCCTCTGACACAATTGGCTTGCGGACTCTTTCCTGCTCTTGCGCGAGATGTCTTGTGAGCCACGAACACCACGCGCGCGTGCGCGAGCTGTTTCTCGGCGCCCTCCAGGTGAACGCCGATCAGCGAGACGTCTACCTCCGTGAGCACTCCACCGACCCTGCGATCCGCGCCGAGGTCGAGGAGCTGCTGAGCTTCCACGAAGACGACGCGCCCAACGCTCCTGGTGAGGTGCTGGACCAACTGGACGCCTTCTCCCGCGAGCCCCGCGAACCAGATGCCGCGACAACCCCAACGCCGTCGATCGACGGCTACGAGATCGACAACGTCCTGGGAGCCGGCGGCATGGGCACGGTGTATGCCGCGACGCAGCTCCAACCGGTACGCCGCAACGTCGCCATCAAGGTCCTCAAGCGCGGTCTCGACACCGACCACATCGTCCAGCGCTTTCAGTCCGAGCGTCAAACCCTCGCCCAGATGGAGCACCCGGGCATGGCCAAGGTCCTCGAC
>JANQPS010000239.1 GCA_028285365.1 Thermoanaerobaculia bacterium
GTCGAGTTGGCCAAGAGCGCTCCATCGAACGTGGTGCTCGTGAGTCACGTGGGTCCGATCAAGGCTTTGTTGGCTTCGGTGCTCGACGTCTCGCTCTTGACTGCGCGCCGTTTGTTCCTGGACCCAGGCACCGTCACGGTCGTCGAGTGGCAGCCCTGGCGTACGGTCCGACTGTTCAACTGCCATGTTCATCAGGGTTGGCAAGCCGCACGCTGGATGGATCAGGGTTAGTGTCGCGTCGAGACGCGGTCCGAGACTCCGCAGCCGCCGCGAGCGTGTCGACCACTTCCGGGCGCCGAGTGAGGTTCCCCGGCAGATCGGGTTTGGTGGCATGGCCCACGCCCCCGCAGAAACCACATCAGGAGAGTTCTCGTCATGAGCCGACCAACCGGTAGCGAGTTGATGGAAAAGCTCGTTGCGTTGTGCAAACGCCGCGGCTTCGTCTTTCCGGCCTCCGAGATTTACGGTGGCATCAACGGTTTCTGGGACTACGGTCCGCTCGGCGTGCAGCTCAAGAATCGGCTGAGAGATCGCTGGTGGCGGGACATGGTCGAGTGCCCGCCGCTGGGGCCCGACGGTCATCCGCTCAGCATCGTGGGCATCGATTCGTCGATCATCCAGAACCCGAAGGCTTGGGTCGCCAGCGGTCATGTCGGTGGATTCAGCGACCCGATGGTCGACTGCCGCGAGACCAAGGCGCGCTATCGCGCTGATCATCTGCACGTACTCAACCACGAGACCGGAGAGCGGTTCGCCTTCGTCGAAGGTGAAGTCGAGGTGGCTCTCAAGCGCGCCAAGAAGGTTCTCAAGCGCAGCGTGAGCGAGGAGGACTTCGAGAGTGGCCTCCTGGTCGATCTGGCGGAGGAGGAGCTCGAGATGATCTGGGCTCCCGGTGCAAAAGAGCGGGGAACTCTGACGCCACCGCGCGAGTTCAACCTGATGTTCAGCACCACAGTCGGCGCCACGGGTGGTGACGACAACGTCGCCTACCTTCGGCCTGAGACGGCTCAGGGGATCTTTCTCAACTACAAGAACGTCGTCGACACGTCGAGGGTGCGGATCCCGTTCGGTATCGCTCAGGTCGGAAAGGCTTTTCGCAACGAGGTCACGCCGCGCAACTACATCTTCCGAAGCCGTGAGTTCGAGCAGATGGAGATGGAGTGGTTCTGCCACCCGGACGAGGCAGCCAAGTGGTTCGAGTTCTGGAGTGAGCAGCGACTGGCCTGGTGGCGGTCGCTTGGAATCCAGGCTGACAACCTGGTTCTTCGCGAGCACGATCAGGACGAGCTGGCGCACTATGCCAAGACGGGAGAAGGTACGGTCGACGTCGAATACCGCTATCCGTTCACCGATCCTGCCTTCGGCGAGTTGGAGGGTGTGGCCCATCGCGGCTCTTTCGATCTCGAGCAGCACCAGGAGCACAGCAAGGTCAAGCTGCAGTACTTCGATCCGCAGACCCAGGAGCGGTTCGTGCCCCATGTGATCGAGCCGGCGAGTGGCCTGACCAGGGGAGTGCTCGTGATCCTTTGCGAGGCCTATGACGTCGACGAGAGCAGGCCTTCGCCCGAGATCATGCGGATACCGAAGTCACTGGCTCCCATCCAGGCTGCGATCTTTCCCCTGGTGGCCAAAGAAGGCATGCCCGACATTGCCGAGAAGCTCTACCTGGAACTGCGGCGTGAGTTTGTCGTGCAGATGGACGTCAAACAGTCCATCGGCAAGCGCTACGCCCGCATGGACGAAGCCGGCACTCCCTATTGCTTCACGATCGACGGGCAGACTGTCGAAGACCAGACGGTGACCGTGCGCGATCGTGATACCGGTGATCAGCAGCGCGTGGCTCTCGACTCGGTCGCGGAGTTCTTGCGAGCCGGCCTCGCGAGCTGACGGGGCGAGAAGGCAAGACCAGGGCTGGTCGCGCCATATTGGCGCCTTGCGACCATTTGGCGCGCCATCATGGCGCCGCTGGGTGGTCCGGGCGGTAGCCCTGTTGGCCGGGCCAGCGGCCCAGGGAACGGGCTACGTGAACTACTGGAGCTCTGTTCGGCTAGGCGGCCAGTTCGCTGCTGGTCGTGAGTATGGAGAGAGGAGGTTCCGAGGTTCCGGAAAGGGGGAAGTGGATTGACCCCAGTTGTTTAGCGGCCTCTTGCAGATGAAGTACTTCGTTGCAGGATGGGGCCGCCGAGGGGATCGGGAAGGCATGAAGAGGGATTCAAGTGATGGAAGGAACAAGGCGGATGGTGGGTCGGAACCTCCTCTGAAAGTCTCCACTGACTGACCGACCAATTAGCAACGTTTGTGCCATGCAGCATCACGTTCTGCGTTGCAGCGAAACTGGAGGGTCTATGGAGTGTTCGCTGTGGTCTTCAGCTCAGATGTCGGTAGATGAATGACGTGGGTCCTCGATCCCCATGAGGAGGACCACCGCGACCACCTGGAGGGCTGCCGCAGACGCCACGGCGACCTGAGGCGAGGTCAACTGCGCCAGCACCCCAGCGCTCACGAATCCGAGCATCCCGACGGCCTCGGAAAGTGTGTTCGACGTGGCAATGAGCATGGGGCGCTCCATCTCCGTTCCGAACTCGAGAACCATGTTCTGCCCGGCGAGCATGAGCCCAGCGAGGCCGGCCCCGATCGCCACGAAGACGAGGTAGCCCACCTCGACGCGATTCCACAGGACCACCGCGACCCCTCCGGTGATCCACGACACGAGGGCCAGGATGAACACGTTTCTGAAGCCGTGTCGGTCGGCCAGGACACCCCAGGTCAGTCCGGCGACTCCTTGCGCCACCGTAAACGCGATGGTAAAGGCCGCGATCTGAGTGCCCGTCAAGTCGACTTTCTGGCCGAGTGTGAGGATGTAGAAGGGGAGCGCGCCGCGGGCAGCTGTTGCTAGCAGGCGAGCTCGCAGGAACCCGGCAAACGCGCGGTCGCCTCGCAGCAGTCGCGGAATCTCCCCGAGACGGTCACGCCACGAGATACCGGTTCTGACTTCTCGTGCCGGAGCCTCGCGGAGCGCGAGCATGCTGAGAAGTCCGACCGTGGTCAGAGCGAAAGCCAGCAGAAAAGCCGCTCCGTATCCACGAGGAAAGCCCCAGGCGTCGAGAAAGCCGCCCGCGATGGCCGCCACGACGAGCAGCACGAGTGACGATCCGAGATTGCGCGCTCCCATGATGCGACCGCGACTCTGTGTCGGGATGGTCTTTGCGAGGAGCACGTTGAACGTCAGTGCCTGCAGACCGGATGCGAGTCCCCAAGCGAGGAGTGCTGGCCAAACGAGCCAGATCGCAAGAGTTCTGGGCGCAAAGAGGGCTATCAGAGCGAGACCCAGGATCTGGAGTCTCATGATCGAGCCAAACGTAAAGGTCAGGCGAAGCAAACGCTCGCGCCGCTCGACCATCCCGGTACCGAGGAGCGGCGAGAGGAACATCCCGCAGCTCTGGGCCGCGCGCGCAAGGCCAACGGCTGCGCTGCTGCCCGTGAGTAGGTTGATGTAGGTGGGCAGGAACGTAGGTGCCTGAAGCAGCCTGAACCCGGTCTGGCCCAGCAACCCGTGGACGAAGAGTACGGTACTGTTTCGCCTGAGATGACGAAGCGCCGTGTAGGAAATTGGGCGAGGCATGAGGGCCGTGCGAACGTAGCACGTGCCCTTCACGGCTGTGAGCCTGCGATTTGCCCGTCGACCCGCGGTGAATGGCGATTCGAAACGCTAGGCGGGACATGCAGCTCGTCATGACTCCGCGCAAGTCACCAGCCCCTAGGTCGCCAACCCCCAAGTCGACAGAAACCAGACCCATCTCCGAGAGCTACCGCGCGATTTACGAAGTGGTCCGGAAGATCCCGCGGGGGCGAGTCGCCACCTACGGTCAGGTCGCCGAACTGGCAGGGCTCAAGGGCCACGCGCGCCAGGTCGGTTACGCCCTGCACAACCTGCCAGAAGGCAGTAACGTGCCGTGGCAGAGGGTGGTCAACGCTGCGGGTCGCGTGAGTCCCCGTGCCTGGTCGGGCTCCGAGATCCAGCAGCAGATTCTGCTGGAGGAAGAAGGGGTCGTGTTCGACAGCGGCGGTCGGCTCGACCTCGAGACCTACCGGTGGAAGCCCCGCCGGCGCTCCCGGCAGGCCTGACGGCGAGGTCTCCCTGCCCGAGCGGGGTCGGCGCCTCCATCCGTTCATCCGCGTCATGACGTATACTCACGTACTGGTTTCCAGAGCCAGCAGAAGCCAGTAGAAGTCTGTCAGGAGTTCGATGAACAGCCCCCCTTTCGGCCGCCATGGCGATTCTCGGGACGACTGAGTGACGATATCTCGTTCGGACACGATAGCCAGGCTCTCGGCACCGTCGGCACGCTTCGCTTGAACACGCCTTCTCGATACACCTCGGAAGACACTGAGCCAAGCCAACGGAGCTGGGCAAGCAGATCTCGCCATCGGCTGCAAACGGTGGCCAGGAGAACACCATGAGCGACTCGGACCAGGTTTACGTCTTCAGCCCGAAAGACACGGGAATCGCTTCGATCGGTCTGCACCTCCCGCCGCTCTCGATGAAGGTCGAAGAGTTGGCTCGGATGCGTGGTGAAGACCCGGACAAGTACCTCGTCGGACTGGAGTGTTCCGAGTTTGCGCTCTGCCCGCCTGAATACGGCATCGTCGAACTGGCGAGCGGCGCCGCGCAACGTGCGCTCGAGCGCTGGGATGGTGATCCGCGGGACATCGGGATGATCGTCGTCGGGACCGAGTCGGCGGTCGACATGAGCCGTCCTTTGAGCGCTTTTGTCGCCGAACGGCTGGACCTCAGCGGCGCCATCCGCTCTTACGAGGTCAAACATGCGTGCTACGGCGGGACGCTGGCACTGCGTCAGGCACTCGAGTGGAGGATGTCCGGAGCGGCACAAGGCAAGGCGGCACTCGTCGTTGCAGCCGACGTGGCCCTCTACGCGGAAGGTGACCCCGGTGAGCCAACCCAGGGTGCTGGCGCCGTGGCGTTTGTGGTCGACCAGCCCGAGGTGGCAAGGATCGAGACGGTCTCTTACCCCTACAGCGAGCCAGCCTTCGACTTCTACCGTCCCGTTGGCGACGACTTTCCGACGGTGGACGGCAAACTGTCGCAGAGCTGCTACCGTCGCGCGGCCGTCGAGTGTTTCCAGGCGCTCATGCAGGGAGAAGATCCCGAAAAGATCCTCGAGCACTTCGAAGCTCTGTGCTTTCACGTGCCGTTCCCCAAGATGGTGCGCAAGACCGTCCTCAGGATGGGTGAAGCTTTCGGTTGGACTGCCGAGCGCATCAACGAAGTCTTCGTGGACAAGGTCGAGCCGACGATGTTGTGGAACAAGCTCGCCGGAAACGCCTATACCGCGAGCCTGTGGATCTCGGTCGCGAGCGCGCTTCAGGGACGCAAACCCG
>JANQPS010000240.1 GCA_028285365.1 Thermoanaerobaculia bacterium
TGAACAAGCAACGCGCAGCGAATGAGTGTGCGGCCGTCCGACTCGCCGAGGTCCTAGGCATAACTACGCCCAGTCATGACTTCGTAGACGTAGGAGCCCTGAGACTTGAGCACCGAGAGTTGGGCTTGGTGATCCAGGGCAGCCTCGCCTTCGGGTCTCGCTTGCCGTCCAACTCGGACATCTTCGACATGGCGCCGACGAGTCTCCTGGATCGAGTCGAGAACCTCGACCAGTTGTGGCGCTGGCGCGTCTTCGACTCCTGGGTGTGTAACGCCAAGCCCCTCCAGGCCATCTTCTGCGCGGCGGACAGCGTCGTCGCGACGCCTGGCAAGATCCGAGCTTTCAAGATCAATCACGAGAAGGCGTTTCACGGCTTCCTCGATGGAGAGTTTCTCCGCACGCCTCGGAGATCTCCCGATCGCTACGCAGCGTCTACAGAGCCAACACCGTCCGACAGCATCGCGACCATGGTGCGCTCCATCCGGTATCTCACAGCGGAGCCCCTCGAGGACCTCTTGGGCCAAATTCCGGAGCTTCTGCTCGGCGCAACATACCGAGAGCTCTTGGTCAAGGGGCTGCTTCAGCGTTCGCTGGCTCTGCCTGAGCTGCTTTCGGAACCAGTAGTCAGCGAGGAAGCCTTACTCTGCGCGTAGGGGCGGGAGCGATGGCCCTGCTCGGGAGCGCAGGGACGCAGAAAGAGCCTAGCCCCTCCCCATGGTGTGGATGCGGATTTTCGCTCCGGAGGTCGGGAAGGTCAAATTCGGCCTTGTTGGGCGGAGATGCGACCACCTTTACTGCTTTCCTCGTTCACGGTTTGACCCAGGGGGCTCGAGCCGTCCCCCGGCTGCGGGGTATCTCTAGTCGGTCGCCCTGGCTGGGCTGAAAACATGTTCCCAGCTTGGCGGGTCGTCATCTGGCGATGGCTCGGTTGAGGTCTCTTGACGGTCCACAAGCTTTCCGCCCCGGAACTCTTCAAGTCGCGCTATATCGTGGTTCCGTCGGTAAACCGCACGCATAGCGGGGAACTCCGAGGCGATTCGGCACACTGCGTCGTAGCTGACGATCTCCAGGCAGATTCTATGCTCTCCAAGCGCAGGCCTGACCGAAACGCCGATTCTTAGTTTTGTCCTTATTGTCTGAAGCACGAGGGACTGCGGCGCCGACTGGCCGTCCGCCTCGATAGCGTCGATTTCCACTGTGGTGAAACGCCCCGGCATCGCCATGACTCGATTCTGAGCCTGGAATAAAATCCCAGGAAATCCGCGTATCGCCCCGGATTCGGTCAGGGGCTTTTCCTAGTGGTTCGGAAACCATCGTTTTCGTGGTCCGCGTATGTCGTACGACAGCTTACACTTCGTCGTGCAGACCGATTCAGAGACTTATCCTTTTCTAGGGAATTCATCTTGACGCAAGGTGAGACTTCAACGCGTTTTCGGTCCTGACCAAGGCGCTTACGCATCTGAGTGTGTCCCGTAAGGAGCAGCTCCAGGGAGGCGGCTCCCCGCGTGAACGACCGTACGGAAAGGTAACGGATCAGCCCGACCGTATGGGTGACAATACGAGGCGACTGGCTGCCGCGCCGAGTAGCCGTAGTTCCTGATTGGCTGCGTCGAACAAAGCCACTTCCACCGGTCCACGAGATCTGCGAGATCTTCTCTTCAGCTTCCACGAGGCCCACCCGTCGACCGTGAGCGATTGGACCGCCCGAGGCCTCGGCGTGGAGATGCCAAGGCCGGCGGGCAGGGGACGGTCCGGGCGCGAAAGGAGAACGGAAACGCCCTGCGATGATACTAACTCTCGATCCCATCGTTCGGGAAGAGTGTTTACGGAGAATTTAGTTCGCTCTGGCTCGCGGAACCCGACTGACGGTGGACGAATCGAGATGGGGCGGCCGGCGGACAGGTTTGGACGGCGGAACGTCTCCCTGCCTTAATCCTGGGATGCCTCCCGACAATCTAATGGAGATCAACTCGTCGACTACATCGCACAGAAGTCCCGGCGAGAAAGGCTTGTCGAGCGTCCGGTCTGCGCCTACGCTAGCTGCTTCGTCCAGAGCTTCAACCCCCGAACCCGAGATGGCGACGATTCCGGGACGCGGGATCAAACTAGCCGCACAGGCGATTATCGGGATGCCGCTTTCCTCCTGCAATCTGAGATCGGCAATCACGACCGTAGGCTTCGCGGCCAGAGCTCTCAGACCAGACTCAAGGTCATGAGCGAACTCAAGACGACAGCCGCTCGGAGCAAGCACGACTCGAATGAACTCCGCGACCGATTTATCGTCGTCAACGACGAGGATCGAATTCTGAAACTGCAACACATCACCACCCTGCGCCTTGATCAGGCCCGGTAGAACGAGAATTGAGGCATAACAACCGGGCCGTACGGCGAGAGTCGATTCACCTCTCGCGTTCCAGAGCAGTCTTCAACTGCGGACCACACGGCTGTCGCCGACGCCCTCGACGGATTGACGAGTCTACCACGCTCCGTTGCATAGAGGGCAAGTGTGTGCGCAGAATCGCAGACTGCTTCAACCAGAGCGGTGAGATCTCTCACCTGCCCAGCCCGGTGGGGAGAGCGTCAGCGGAGCTCCTCGATGAAGTCCTTCAGGCCGGCGATGGTGGAGAGGCTATGGAGCGGCTCTCCGAGAGGCCCGTGGACGTGGTTTTGCGGCCATCAACATGCCGAACGTCAGCGGTATCGAGTTCTTGCGTAGGCTTCAGGAGAGCAGCCGCAAAGCCTTGCCGGATAACGATCACAACTGAGGGAGGAGACGGTGCTAGGGGCGATTTCGTTGGGCGCAAGAGCCTTCGTTCTCAAACCGTTTACCACGCAGCAGATGCCAGCGGCTCTCAATAGGGCCCTACCGTAGCTGGGGTATGACGGTGGCGAGCAAGGCGCCAACCTCCGGCGAAGAACTCGCGCAGATCGTCGAGTCTGCGACTCTGCTGGTCTTCGAGATGATGGTGAAGCGACCGACTCGAGCGACCGGCCGGTCTTCGCACGGCAGTTACCAAGGTCTGACGGCGTCGTAGGGACGGTCACGATCTCGGTCGAATAGCGATGCGGGCTTGTTCTTCTGTGGCAGAGAGCCTGCGTGTCCACTAGGCTCCCAGATGCTAATGTCCGAGCGTCATACTTTCGAGCCGGAGATTCTGGACGGCATCGGCGAGTTGGCCAACATGATCCTCGGCAGCGCGAAAGAGGAGTCGAGAAGCAGCTCGGGCCGATGCGGCTGGCCCTCCCAGCGTGATTGTCGAGAAGGACTTCCGAGCGCGAAGGGGTGTTCGCTCCCAGTGGTGCGAGATGAGGTTCGACCGCGAAGGCAGCGGATTCTCGACCTGGCTCTCCGTAGAGGCTAGAAGAACCGTATCGAACCTAGCATCGCGGCTCGAAGCCACCTGATCAGACTCCCGCTCTCTCATCCGATAAGTACGTCCGAGGGTTATTGGCAACTTGGGAATCAGAGTGCTGGTGGTCGACGATTCCTCGGTCGTGCGGACGGTGGTCGAACGGTCTCTGCGGGACGCTTCAGTAGAGCCCGTAGACGAAGTCCTGCAAGCTGCGGACGGAAGCGAGGCTCTGACACGCATAGCGGACGGCCCGGTGGACGTCATCTTGTCGGATGTCAACATGCCGAACGTCGATGGAATCGAGTTCCTGCGCAGACTTCGAGGCAGCCGGCACAAGGGAGTGCCGGTAGTCATGATTACGACGGAAGGTGACGAGGGCACCGTCTTGGAGGCCATATCCCTGGGTGCCAAGGCGTTCATCCGAAAACCGTTCACGCCGGAACAGGTATCGACTGCACTCAAGAGAGCGTTGTCGCCAAGAGTGCCGGGGGTACGATCAGCCACACCCGTTGCAGCGGAAGAGCTTTCTCAGATCGTCGAAAGAAGTGTTCTCCGGGTCTTCAAAATCGCTGTTCCCGTCCCGGTCAGATTCGTCGGCTGGGATTCGTTCGATGACCTCCCCTCCTTTGACGGGGTGGTCGCTATGGTGACCACCATGGGCAACTGGGTGTGCGCCAACTTGTGCCATTGCGACGACGAATTAGCCTGCCTCGTAGGCGCAAAAATGCTCATGGACGAGGTCGCCTCTGTAGACGCCCAGGCCCTAGACGGGATCGGCGAACTCACGAACATGATCGTCGGCAGAATGAAAGGTGAGCTGGAAAGCGGCATGGGTCCGTTAGAACTCGGCATTCCCGCCGTGGTTTTCGGAAAGAACTTCCTGGCCCGCCCAAGCACGTACGCCGGCTGGGTCGAGACCCGATTCGACTGTGATGGTCGCAGAATGTCGATCTGGTTCTCGGTCGAACCGAACCAGTGCCGGGTGACCGAAGGCGATAGAGCCCGTGGGGCTTAGCTGTGATGCTCCACGACGCTGTTCATCGTTGGAAGCCTCGAGACCATGCCCGCGGCCCTCGAGTCGATTACGTAGCTTGCCCTGCTCAGGCGTAGACGCAAGCGCTCCGAACCTAACCAAGCAGAACGAACAGGCATCGCGCTCCGCACTGACCAACTGAGCCGTCAGCGGCCTAGGCATTGAGCCACGGCGCTGTTGCTCCTCGGAGCAATGGTCGCCGCAGTCTCCTTCCGGCCCGTGTTGTGGGCGAAGCCGATCAGGTTCCCGTGGCGATCCTACTCAAATGATCAGTAACCAGACAGCGGCGCCTCGCAGTTACTATCGGACCTCGGTGTCGCAGATACTGCTGGGCTCCTACAGAAGTGCCTGCGCCGCGCACACGCCGTGACAACACGACGGGCATTCGCCGGAAGGAACGAGTACCTAACCGGGAAGCCCATCGTCGCCGTCCGGGGCCCTTCGACCCCGGGCTACGGCTCCTGCCTGTATCGCGAAGGTCCGATGGTCAAGCTGGGCTCCTACGACCAAGGCGACAAGACTAGGAGTGGCTTCAGGCTCCTTCAAGATTTTCGTCGTAAATAGACGAGGTTTCGGCTGCATGCCGATCTCAGCCCGGGGCTTGAAGATCCGGCCCGGCGATCACGCCAACGCCCTCGGCTGGTGCTCGCCGATGAGTCCGACGTGATCGTCGAGGGAAGCCGCGTCCACGCGGAGTACTCGCCGAAGACGCCGATGACAATGCGGGATCGTCTAGCCGTCACCTCAGGCCGCCCGAGCGGCTGTCGCCTGGCCGACTAGTCCTTGGAGTTTGGCGATGTCAATAGGCTTGCAGAGGCATTCGTCCACGATGGAGATCTCAGCAGCTCTCTTCCGGTCGCTCCAAGCGCTGGACGAGGACAGCACCGCTATGGGAATGGCGTCGGGATGGATCCCCCGCTCGGTCATGAGGTCACCCAGCCTCTCCAGAAACTGAAAACCGTTCACGCGAGGCATATTGATGTCAGTGATCAGAACGGTCTCGAAGTCTGTTCGATCTGCAGTGAACCACTCAGCTGAGCGAAAGTACTCCAGCGCCCGCTCGCCGTCCTCGAGTTCAACGAACTCCAGCGACGGGAAGCGGGGCTGAAGCATCCTCCGCATGAGATAACGATCGGCTTCGGTGTCTTCCACCAGCACTACTCTGTTCATCTAGTTGGTTACGATACGGTCCTCTTCTAACTGTCCGCAGCCTGAGGCAACTACTGCCTACTAGGCTCTTCGACCATCGCCCGTGAATTCTTAGACATGAATCTCTAGAAACGATCCGGCTAAGAGAGAAGGTCGAGGATCAGCAATTCTGAGCTAGCTAGCAGCATGTGTTGGAATCGTGACCACGAAGGTCGTTCCATCCGTCGAGGACTGGAACTCGATGCTCCCACCCATTGCCTCAACATGTTTCTTCACTAACGCCAGCCCCAAACCGTTCCCGTCACAATGATCCGAATGAAACCGTTGGAACATTCCAAAGACTTCGCCTCGACAGTCGTCGGGAATCCCTAGTCCGTTGTCCGCTACCCTGAATTCGACGCCGGCTGCGCTCGTCGTCGCGCACACGCGAGTTTGTGGCGGTCCGTTTCGGTCGCACGAATACTTGATGGCATTGGAGACTAGGTTCTCAAGGACCTGCGTCAGCCGGATCCTCTGTGTGAGAAGCGACAGTTCTTGTGGTACCTCATTGACCAGATCAACGCCCCGCTGCTGGGCAAACGATTCGAGTGAACCAAACACGGTCCGGACGCGTTCGTGAAGATTCACCCGCTCTGGCCCCGTCGATTCGACGTCGGATCGGGCGAGACTTAGGATGTCGTCAACCAACTCGCCCAGATGCTTCCCTCGTTCCCGCATGCGGTTGAGCGTCTCCCTTACAGCTTCAAGATCACCCTCCTCAGCATCCCGTTGCGCCAGATCGATCAACCCGACGATGCTGGCCAGAGGAGACTTCAAGTCGTGAGAGACGCTGTAGGAGAATCCTGACAACTCTTCGTTGAGCCGCAAGAGGTGCTCGTGAGACTCCTGCATCTCGCGCTCCACCCGCTTACGCTTGGTCAGATCGGAGACCGTTGCGACGACGAATCGTCCATCGTCAGAGTCAAGCGGAGTCAGTCCGATCTCGACGGGGAACTCAGAGCCGTCGGAACGGGTTGCAAATAGGTCCCGGCCGAGCCCCATCCGTCGTACCTCCGTGCGCTGAGCGTAGCTCGCTCGATAGACGCGGTGCTTCAATCCGTGGCTC
>JANQPS010000260.1 GCA_028285365.1 Thermoanaerobaculia bacterium
GTTCTTGTCCCTTCAGCTCAGCTTGCAGGTTGGCGCGCCAGGTCCTGATGAACGTAGCGCGCGCACGGTGTTCGTGGTCACGGGTGCGAAATGGGGTTCGCCCAGGTGCCTCTCCGTGCCCGCAGGCGGGATCGCGGCTTTGAGCTCTGTCGGAACGCCTTCGTTTGGGGCCAGCCGGCTGGACGCGGCGGCGTGGCGTTGTGCTCCCCGGGTCCGTATCAGCCGGCATCGAGTCAGTCGGCGTCGGATCTGGCGGTGTCGGATCTGGCGGCTTCGGATCTGCAAGGCGCATGGTTTTCGCCCTCCTCTCTGGTCTTGCTGGTCTTGCTGGTCTTGTGGTCAAGCTGGTCTTGTGGTCTTGGGTCTCTATGGGTCTTGGTTATGGAGACGCGCCCGGAACCCTGTACCCTTCAGTTCTCTCGCGATTGCGCTCGCAGTATCGAGTGAACACGTTCTGACGCTGGAGAGACGCAGTGGACTTCACACCTGGCCCCGAGCAAGAGGCGCTTCGCCGCACCGTCCGCGAGGCGTGTGCACCGTTCGACGACGACTACTGGCTCGAGCTCGACCGGGAGGCGCGCTTCCCGCAGGAGTTCCATGCCGCCATGGCGGACGCCGGCGTGCTCGGTATCGCAATGCCCGAGGAGCTCGGTGGCACGGGACTCGGCGTGACCGAGGCGGCGCTCGTCATGCACGATGTGGCGAGGTCGTCAGGCGGAATGAGTGCTGCCTCTGCCATCCACATCAATATCTTCGGCCCTCACCCGATCGTCGTATTCGGCAACGACGAACAGCGTGAGCGCTGGCTGCCGGACCTCATCGCCGGTCGAACGAAGAGCTGCTTCGGTGTGACGGAGCCGGACGCGGGCCTCGAAACCACGAAGATCAGCACTCGCGCGGTGCGTGATGGCGATCGGTACGTCGTGCATGGACGCAAGATCTGGACGACCACCGCGCAGGTGGCGGACAAGATCATGTTGCTTGCGCGAACGACCGACATCGACTCGGTCGATCGGCGGACCGGTGGGTTGTCCCTGTTCTACACGGATCTCGATCGAGAACGGGTCGATGTCCGCGAGATCCCGAAGATGGGTCGTTCCGCGGTCGACTCGAACGAGCTGTTCATCGACGGCCTGGAGGTTCCGATCATCGATCGAATTGGTGAGGAGGGCCGCGGCTTCGACTACATCCTGCACTCGCTCAACCCGGAGCGCATCCTCATTGGTGCCGAGGCCGTCGGCATCGGCCGCAACGCGCTCGAGCGAGCAGTGCAATACGCCAACGAACGAGAGGTTTTTGGTCGTCAGATCGGCCGCAACCAGGCCATTCAGCATCCTCTAGCCGAGTGTTGGATGGAGCTCGAAGCGGCGTTCTTGATGTGCCTCGGCGCAGCAGATCGCTACGACAGAGAGCTGCCGTGTGGTCCGTACGCCAACGCGGCCAAGTACCTGGGCGCCGAGGCTGGGTTCAAAGCCTGCACTCAGGCGGTCATGACCCATGGCGGCATGGGATACGCCAAGGAGTACCACGTCGAGCGATTGATGCGCGAGGTGATGATCGCCAGGCTTGCTCCCATCAGTCCGCAGCTGATTCTCTGCAACATCGCAGAAAAGGCCCTCGGGCTACCGAAGAGCTACTGACCTCCCTTCGGGCCTGCTGAATAGCAGGCCCTCCGGTCAGCGTAACTCCCGCGCAAGCGCCCGCGGACGGGCGCCGCGCTCGACGGGTAAGACCCGTTTCTGGGGTGTGACGGGTGTTCTGTGTGCTTTAGGCCTTTGGGTCGTGTCTTGATCGGGCCTTGTGGGTAGCCGGCCCTCCGGTCAGCGTAACCCCGCGCAAGCGCCCGTGGACGGGCGCCGCGCTCGACGGGTAAGACCCGTATCTGGGGTCTGGTGGGTGTTCTGTGTGCTTTTGGATTTTGGGTGGCTT
>JANQPS010000543.1 GCA_028285365.1 Thermoanaerobaculia bacterium
AGTTCTTCTTTCACAGCGGCATCGACAGTGCCAGTGGCGAAGACATCTCCTCGCTGACCGTCAAGCGCAAGATTCAGCAGTTCATCCAGGCGGAAGACCCGAAGAAACCGATCTCCGACTCGGGTCTGATGAAACTCCTGCAAGCCGAAGGCGTGAAGATCGCGCGGCGTACGGTCGCCAAGTATCGCGACGAGCTCGGCATTCCGTCGTCGACGGATCGCAAGCAGGTCTTCTGATCCATTCGGTAGCCGGGCGACAGCTCGAAGAGGGGAGTCGGGAGAGCACACCGCGAGGGGGACGACGCCAACGTTTCGGCCGCTCACGACGCCGATGCCACTCAGTGGGCAGACCCGGCTAAGATCTGCGTGTTCACGGTCGGCTCCAGTTCGCTGGCCGCGTTCGTTGCACGGACTGACCAGGCAGCAGGTTCCTCGTCGCCATGTCTCTCGACTCAGACAATCGCGTGCTCGTTTCGGAGCTGTTGGGCGAAGAGCTCCAACGGCTCGAGATGCGCGTGCTCTGCTGTGAAGAGGCGCTCGACAACGAGGTCGTCAACCCGCGTGTCCAGAAGCCCGGCCTCGCGTTTGCCGGATACTACGACTACATCAAGCCGGGGCGCGTTCAAATCATCGGAGAAAGCGAAACGGCTTACCTCGGCACGCTCTCGCCTGGCGAGCGCCTCGAGAGGTTCCGGTCGATCTGCGGTCTTCCGATCCCGGTCTTCATCGTCACGAAAGACATCCCCGCTTTTCCGGAACTGCTCGAGTTGTGTGAAGAGGCGGGTATCCCGGTTTTCTCGAGCACCGCGCTCTCGTCAGTGGTGATCAAGGAAGTCTCGTACTTTCTGGAGGAGCACCTCGTTCCGAGCACCCAGATCCACGGCGTGTTGATGACGATCTATGGTCTCGGTGTGCTGCTGCTCGGACGCAGCGGCGTGGGCAAGAGCGAGTGTGCACTCGACTTGATCACCCGAGGTCATAGCCTCGTGGGCGACGACTACGTGACCATCCGACGCTATCCGTCTGGCGATCTCGTCGGCGACGCCGAAGGCCCCATGCCCTACCACATGGAGCTGCGAGGTCTCGGCATCGTCAACGTCAAGGATCTCTTCGGCCTGGCTTCGGTTCGCCAGAGACACACGATTGACCTGGTCATCGAGCTCGAGACCTGGGCCGAAGGTAAGGCCTACGATCGCCTCGGGCTGGACGAAACCCTCTACGAGATCCTGGAAACTCCAGTGCCGTACATCTTGATGCCGATCGCGACCGGTCGTAACGTGTCGAATCTCGTGGAGATCGCTGCGAGAAACCACGTGCTCAAGCTCGAAGGGCATCATTCCGCACGGGAGTTTGCTCGAGCCCTCGAATCGGAGCTCGAGAAGAACCGTCGCCAATTGGAGCTCGATCAGTGAGTGAAGACGAAACGAGCCCACCGGCTCGGGCGGCGAGGAGCGGAGCCGTTGCCTCCCAGCCGACCCGCTTCGTGTTGATCACCGGCCTCTCCGGGTCGGGAAAGAGTTCGGTAGCGAAGTGTTTCGAAGATCTCGGCTACCTGTGCGTCGACAATCTCCCGTTGTCGCTGTTGCGACCGTTCCTCGATCGTCCGCAGGACCACGCTCCGGGTGTCGAGCGCATCGCGATCGTCACCGACATTCGAACTCCGGGGCTGGCGTCTGAGCTGCCCGAGATCCTTGCGGGAATCGATCGCTCGAAGCTGGATCTGGTGTTGCTGTTCATGGAGACCTCCGAGGAGGTCCTGGTCAGACGCTACTCGGAGACCCGCCGCCGGCATCCGCTGGACAGCGGCGGACCGGTCATCGAGGACATCCGCCGTGAGCGCGAGATGCTGGGTGACATTCGAGGACTCGCAGACAAGGTCTACGATACGACCGAGTGGACGATCCATGAGGTGCGGGCGGAAATCTACCGGGAGTTCAGCACCTCGGCCGCGGAGCTCGGGCTCACGCTCTCACTGGTGAGTTTCGGGTTCAAGCGGGGAATCCCGTACGGTACGGACATGCTCTTCGACGTTCGGTTTCTCCCGAATCCCTACTTCGTACCCGAGCTGAGACCTCTTTCTGGTCTCGATCGTCCAATCGTGGACTATCTGGAGGAGTTGGACGAGTTCGCGGAACTGCGCGAGCGTCTGTCCGGCCTCTTGGAGTATCTGCTTCCTCGATTCTCGGCCGAGAACCGGAGTTATCTCACCGTCTCGATCGGTTGTACTGGTGGACGCCATCGGTCGGTCGCGTTGACCGAGGCCCTGGCGGGCAAACTGCGAGGGGCTGGATGGCTCGTGCGGGTCCAGCACCGCGATATCGATCGGTAGGTCAGGAGACATGGCAGTGATCGGCAAGAGCAGAGCCGCGACGTCGCGGACGAGGGGCGCTTTGAGCTCGGAGGTACGATCTTGGTAGCGAAACTGGTGATCTCACATGGGCCGCTTGCCGAAGAGCTGCTCGAGACGGCTCGGCGGATTGCCGGCCCCATGGAGTCCTTCGAGGCACTCTGCGTCCCGTGGGATGCCGAGCGTTCCACCGTCGTCGAGCTCATCGAAGAGGCCGTCGAGAGGGTCGACAGTGGGGACGGAGTCCTGATTCTTGCTGACATGTTCGGAGATACACCGTGCCGGGCGGCGCTGCCGCTCACCGACTCCGATCGGGTGGAACTGCTGAGCGGGGTCAATCTGCCGCTTCTGGTCAAGCTCGGTTGTACCGGAGGACACGAACTGGGCCTCACCGAGCTCGCTCGCGCGGCTCGAGAGAAGGGCCGGGCGAGCATTTGCCTCGCTTCGGACGTCAAACCCGCCGTAACAGAATCAGAACCCACGTCCAGCGTCCCCGAGGTCGTGCGGAGCTGACATGGCCTGTCAACGGGACGTCGAACTGGTCAATCAGCTGGGCCTTCACGCCCGCGCGGCAGCGAAGCTCGTGCATGTCGCGGGCCAGTATCCCTGTGCAGTGGAGGTCGTGTTCTCCGGGCAGAAGGTCGATGCCAAGAGCATCCTCGGCCTCCTCCTTCTGGCTGCACCTTTTGGCAGTACCGTTCAGGTCATCTGCGATGGTGACCGGGAAGAAGAGGCGATGGCTGAGCTGGTCGAGCTGATCGAAAGCCGCTTCGGAGAGGGCTCGTGAGCGTTACAGCCTGATGCAGTACCTCCATGGACGAAGCGTGGCGGGTGGGGTCGCCATCGGAAAGCCCGTTTGTCTTCGTGGAGGAACGGCAGAGCTGAGGCGTTTACCGGTCGCAGACGACGCGGTCGACGCTGAGATCGCTCGCTTCGAACAGGGAGTCCGAGACACCCTGGGTGAGCTCGCACAGACGCGCGCGACGGTCGAGATCCGTCTCTCCGACGAGCTGGCGGGGGTGTTTGACGCTCACGCCCTGATCTTGCAAGACCCGCTGTTCGTCGACCGTATCGCGGAGGTCATTCAGCACTCCAAGGTGAACGCCGAATGGGCCGTCCAGCAGGTGAGCGACGAGCTCCAGGCGCGCTTTGGTCAGATCGAGACGGAGTACCTCAAGGAGCGTGGCCAAGACCTTCGTGACGTCACCCGGTATCTGCTGAACGCTCTGTCCGGTACTCAGGCACCGGACGTGGCTCCGACCTCGGGGGAGCTCGTGGTTCTGTCCGATGAGCTCACGCCTTCGGAGATCCTGCGTCTGACGCGCCAGGGCGTGTGCGGTTTCGTAGTGGAGAGGGGAGGTGACTCTTCTCACACCGTCATTCTGGCGCGAGCGCTGGGCGTACCGCTGCTGATCGGCGTCGAGAATGCCACGGACGTCGGGGACACTGCCGAGGTCGTGGCGATTGATGCGCAGTCAGGGGTTCTGATTCTCGAGCCGACTGCGGATCAGATCGAGAGTTTGCTGGAGCGCTCGTGTGAGCAGGAAACGAGCTGGCTGGAGGAGGTCGAGCGCGGGGGAGGTGAGGCCACGACCGCCTGTGGAGCGCCGATCGAGCTCCTGGCCAACGTCGAGCTCTACGACGAGCTCGAAGACGCTCTGCGGCTGGGGGCCGACGGAGTCGGTCTCTATCGGAGCGAGTTCATGTCGATCGAGCGGGACGGAGTCGTTCCGAGCGAAGAGGATCAGAAAGCGCGCTACGTGCAGTTCCTCGAGGTACTTGGAGAACGTCCGTTCGTCGTGAGGACCTTCGATCTGTCGGTCGGAGATCTCGAACAGGCGTCCTGCTCCGAGGTCACGATCGAAGCTTCTGGCGAGGAGAACCCCAGCCTGGGTCTCAGGGGAATCCGCCTTGGGCTGGCGCGCCCCGAGTTTCTGAGGTCGCAGCTGCGCGCGCTGGCGCGTTCGAAGCTCGAGGTTGGTGCCACAGCCAATCTGCAGGTTATGGCACCCATGGTGTCGAATCTGGAGGAGATCCACACTCTGCGAGCGATGATCAGAGAAGTCTGGGCCGACCTCCAAGCCGCTGGGTCTCATCTCGGCGAGGTGCCGGACGTCAAACTCGGAGCGATGGTGGAGACACCGGCCGCAGTGCTGGTCTGTGAACAGCTCGCTGCGGAGCTCGACTTTCTCTCCGTTGGTACGAACGACCTGGTCCAGTACACTCTGGCTGTTGATAGGTCGAACGAATCGGTGGCTCAGACATACCAACCCAACCATCCAGCGGTCTTGAAGCTGCTCGAACGTGTCGGGCGCGTGGCGGTGAGCGGGGAGTGCCGGGTCACCGTCTGCGGTGAGATGGCCGCGGACCCGGCGTCGCTCCCCCTCCTCATTGGCGCTGGCTTCCGTTCGTTCTCGGTGACGCCGCGCCTGATGCCTGGAGTCCGAAAGGTACTGGCCCGACTGGATTCCGAACAGTGCGGGCGCCTCTTGAAGGACGCCACGACGCGAGCGACGGCTCGAGAAGTCAGAGCTCTCGTCAAAGAAAAACTCGATTTACTCGTTTCTTGACTTCGGCGACCAGCAGCCGATGATCACTCGTCACAGATGAAGGAGAGGGCTGCCATGTTCAAGAGAACCAACGCCGCGCCCAGCGATGTCATCGAACAGCCGAGCCGCCGATCTGGCTCCCGCACGGCAACGTCGCCGACGCTGATCGCCATGATCGGCATGATAGCCATGATCGGGCTCAGTGGCTGCCAGTCCGCGCCTCACAAGGAAGGGCTGCCGCCTCAAACCGTCACAGGACCAGCGATCTCTTCAGCCGGAGTGGCACCTACCTCGGCGCCGTCGTCGACAGCCCCGGCACCCACATCACCGCAGGCCTCGGTACCGTCCAGTTCACAACCTTCATCAGGGGCCAGTGGTGGGCAGGAGCCGGGGGATACGTCCGAGGCACATGACACGACTCTGGTGGTCGTGGGAGGTGTCCAGGACAGCGACGGCATCCCGACCGATTCTCGACAGGCTTTGCTCCGAGCGGCACAGGTCGAAAGGGAACGGCGTCGGCACGCGAGGGCCCCGATCGCAGTGATTACGGACGAGAACCTGGCGGAGATGGCTGAGGGCGGCAACGTGACCATCGGCTCGGCGCCGCCGGTATCTCCCGAAACTGCTGACTCTTCCGCCACGACGTCGGACGGTACGGAGTTCCAGGACATGGGTGCCGACGAGCGCTACTGGCGTACTCGGGCGCTCGAGATACGTCGGTCTTGGCGGGACAGCTACGATTCCATTTCGGAGTTGGAGTCCAGGGCAGCTGAGCTTCGCAATCGCTTCTACGCCGAAGACGATCCGGTTCGCCGCGACCGTGAGATCAAGCCGGAGTGGGATCGGACGCTGGATCGATTGGCTGACGCCAAGCGGGACGTCCAAGACTCACAGCGAGATCTGGCCAGTCTTCAGGAAGAAGGACGTCGAGCGGGTGCGCTGCCGGGCTGGCTGCGAGAGGGTATCGATCTCGAGCCGCCGCCGACAACCGACGAGGGCCCCTTCGATGAGGAGCCCGAAGCGGGGGAGCCGGTGGTCGTCGAACCCGTTGGCTAAGCCAGGCTGCCTGCCCGCTCGCCCATCTCCACGGGCCATGGAATAAGATGCCCGTCCCTGCCGGGATGTGATGCTCCCTGGCTCTTCTCCAAGTGCTCTCGAGCTTTCCTAGACAAGAGGCACCTGCTAGCAGCGCCATGTCAGCGTGCGCCTCGAAAGAGTAGCTGGTCGCCTCCTTTCGCAAGCCGGGACTCCGGTCCCGTGGTCCCACGGCAGGGTCCGAGAACCGTGCGCAACGCGTGACGCCGAAAACCAACCGACGACTCCATGAACAAACCTCGCCAGTACTTCATTGAAACGTGGGGCTGCCAGATGAACGAGCTGGACAGCCTTCGTCTAGCGGGTCAGCTCAATCGACAGGGTCTACAGAAGACACAAGACGCCGCAGCGGCCGACGTGATCCTGTTGAACTCCTGCTCCGTGCGCGAGAAGGCATCTCAGAAGGCCTATTCGCGCCTTGGAGAGTACCGGCTGCTCAAGCAGAAGAACGAAGACCTGAAGATCGGCTTCTGCGGATGTGTTGCCCAACAGCAGGGAGACGAAGCCCTCAAGCGCATCAAGGAGCTGGACTTCGTCGTGGGAACCGGCAGGGTAGACGAACTGGAGCGGGTGCTCGAGCATTGCCGTAACACCGGAGAGCGGATCGTCGCGACCGGGTTCCCGGAAGATCGTCAGTACGACATGGACGTCATTGTGCGCGACGGTCAGTACAAGGGAATGGTGACGATCATCGAAGGGTGCAATAAACGGTGCACCTTCTGCATCGTGCCGACGACTCGCGGTCCCGAGCGCTGCCGACCGATGGTGCAAATCCTCGAAGAAGTCGAGAAGCTCGTCGAGAAGGGCTTCTGCGAGATCGAGTTGCTCGGGCAGACGGTAAATCACTGGCGCGAGCCCGGCGCCGACTTACTGGACTTCGCCGATCTACTCGATCGAGTCGCCAGGGTACCTGGCGTAGAGCGTCTTCGGTTCGTCACGTCCTATCCTCGGGATTTCACACAGGACATGGTCGATCAATTCGCCACCCATGCGAACCTCTGCTCGTACCTTCACTTGCCGGTTCAATCGGGTTCGAATCGTGTCTTGAAGACCATGGGCCGCGGCTATGAGATCGAGTCCTACCTGGACCTCGTCGAGCGTCTCCGTGTCGCGCGGCCAGAGCTTGCGCTCTCGACCGACCTCATCGTGGGCTTCCCTGGTGAGACTGCCGAAGACTTCGAACAGACCTTGGCGCTCGTGCGACAGGTGCGGTTCAGCTCGGTCTTTGCCTTCTGCTATTCACCTCGGCCGGGGACCGCGGCACCGCGACTCCCATTGCCTGAGATCGAGCCGGAGATCGCAAGTTCGAGGCTTCAGGAGCTCTTCAAGACGCAGGGCGAGATCCAGAAGCAGCTCAACGAGGAACTCGTTGGCGACTGCCACGAAGTGCTCGTCACCGGCCAGGGCAAGCAGCCTGGCTACTGGAACGGCCGCACCTCGTGCCATCGGATCGTGCACTTTCAGGAGCCAGCACCTCAGGCGATCAAAGCTGGCAGCTTGATCGACGTTGAGATCACCCACGCCAACGCCCACAGTCTTCTGGGACGTTTCAGCCCGCCCACGTCCTGAGGCCCGAACGTCTTTCGATTCGATGGCGGATTTCGGCTACCGTACCTTAGGGGTAGTCAGGCATACAAACGGCGTTGCGAGAGGTTAGGATGGGGTAGCAAATGACCCCGGAGCGGCTGCTCGTTCAGCGCTCCGCATCGCCTGGGGAGTGATCATGTCGGAGCTCGTGAGAATGCACGTCAGAGGCTTGATGCTCGATCCCTCGACGAACAGCCCCATTGTCGTCCTTCGTCACGAGGAGTCGGATCTCTTCCTGCCGATTTGGATTGGCGTCTTCGAGGCGTCGGCCATTCAGCTCACGCTGGAAGGTGTCACGCCTGAAAGGCCCTTGACTCACGACCTTCTGATCTCGACCCTGAACAAACTAGGGTTCGAGCTCACCCGGGTCGTCGTTTGCGATCTCAAAGAGAATACGTTCTTCGCCCAGCTGCACGTGGAGCAGGAAGATCGGCAATTCCTCATCGACTCTCGGCCCAGCGACGCCTTGGCGCTCGCGTTGCGCACGGAAGCTCCGGTTTTCGTGGAACAGGATGTCCTGGATGCGGCTCATGCGGCAGACCTCACGAAGTCGGCCGAGGAAGACAAGCTCAAGAAATGGTTCGAAGAGCTGTCTCCTGAGGATCTCGGCAAATACACGATGTAGCCGAGGGGCCCCGATGTCGGCCGGCCGACAACTGTCGGGACCCCGGTCGATCGCGCCGCAGCTTCGAGATCACGATCCGGCAAGTGTCTGGCGAATGTCGGCCGGCCGACATTTGCCGTCTCGACGTCGAATCGCTTATGGCTTCGTGACGCGATGAGCTGCGCGACGGCTCAGGTAGCGTACTGGTGCTCGAAACTCCCAGGATGCAATTGACCTCGACCAACGAGCTACGTACACTGCGAGACGAAGCGGATGATTATCGCCATAGCGAATCAGAAGGGCGGAGTTGGTAAGACAACGACCGCCATCAACCTGTCAGCCGCCCTTGCGGACAAGGGGTTGAAGACGCTGTTGGTGGATCTCGATCCACAGGGCAACAGCTCGATGTCGTATCTGGCACCCGAAGATCTCCAGGGGCCGACGATCTACGAGGCGCTGACCGAGGACTCGGTGAACTGCGTCGACATCGTCAGGCCGGTTGCGTCTAACTCCAATCTGTTCGTGGCGCCGGCCGGTATCTCGCTCGCAAAGATCGAGAGCAAGCTCCTCGGCGAACTGGACAGTCACTATCGACTCAAAGACGAGCTCGAGGCCGTCCAGCAGAACTTCGACTACCTGGTCCTCGATACTCCGCCGACCCTTGGGCTGATCACGATCAACGCCTTGGTCGCGGCGACTCATGTCTTGGTGCCCATTCAGTCGAGCTACTTTGCGCTCGAGGGCACCGACGACCTGCTCGAGACGATCGACAAGTTGAAGGTTCGAGCCAACCCGGGGCTACAGATCCTGGGTGCCGTCATCACGCTTCACGACAAGCGAACGCTCCTAGCGAAAGACATTGTCACAGAGATCCGGAAGGTCTTTGGCGACAAGCTCTTCGACACCGTGATCACCCGAAGTGTGCGTCTCGAAGAGAGTCCGGCCTATCGGGAGTCCATCTTTTCCTTCTCGCCGAGAAGCTCGGGAGCGTTCGAGTACTACAAACTGTCCGAAGAAGTCCTGAGCCGGGTGTAGCGTCGTGCGCAGCGATGAAGTTCACCCAGGCCGAGAACGGTACTGGCCGGGCCTCGGCGGCCTCGGAGCGAGGAGCTGACCATGACGACAATGAGCGGAGCCAGCGAGAAGAAGAGCAGCAAGCGCCGTGGGCTTCCGAGCAAGGTGCGCATGAGGCACTCGCAGCACTTTGTCGAGGAGCTGGCTGCCCGCAGCGAACAGTCGGTCGGGCGCCTGCTCGCCATCTCGTCGATTGAACCCGATCCCGCGCAGCCGCGTGGCCAGATGGGTGATCTGACGGAGTTGACCGAGTCGATCAGGTCCAAGGGTGTCCTGGAGCCGATTCTCGTCCGGCGGATCGAGCCCGACGACGAGGCGTCATCGGAAACAGGGGAGTCGTCTTCGGCTACCTATCGCATCATTTCCGGTGAGAGGCGCTTTCGCTCTGCGATGGCCGCCGGGCTGATCGAGATTCCCGCCATCGAGATGTCGGTGAGCGAGGACGAGGCCCTCGAGATCGCCCTCATCGAGAACCTTCAGCGCAAGGACCTCACGCCGTTCGAAGAGGCAGAGGGTTATCGCCGCCTGGCCGAGGCCTATGACTACACCCACGAGAAGATCTCCGAGTCCGTCGGGAAATCCCGAGTCAGCGTCACCGAGAGTCTCGCGTTGCTCCAGATGCCGGCGAGGGTCCGCGACGTTGTCGAGGCGCTCGGTATCCGGTCGAAGTCGATTCTGCTGGAAGTCATGAAGCTCGAGGACGAGGACGAAATGATTCGACTGCTCGAGAAGACTCAGACTCTGGGTCTCAACCGCGCGGAACTGAGGCAAGAGGTCAAGCGCTCACGCAAAGAGCCGCGGCGCCAGAAGGCCAAGCCGTATACGTTCTCGTTCAAGGCGCCTGACAAACGTTTCAGCTTGAGTTTGCGGTTCAGGCAGTCGACGGTGGACCACGACGACCTCATTGGTGCTCTCGAAGAGATCCTCTCGGAGCTGAAGGATCTCGAAGAGGCTGACCGACGCCGAATTCTGGCGCCGTAGCTGCCAGCTTGCTTGTTGGAAGGGCTCCCTGCGTCAGCTCTGGTTGTGGCCTGCCAGGTTGACACGCCAGGTTGACATAATCTATCTTATCGGACGTCAGGTGTGGCGCTCCATGGCCTGCCTGGCAACTCGATGGCCGATCCCAACTCGAATACCAAGCTGGCCGCTTCGGGTTGTAAGCTGCGCCCGATGTTGAGGATCCGCCTTCTCGATCGCTACGTGTTTCGCGAGATTCTGGGGCCAGTCCTACTTGGCCTGCTCGTGTTCACGTTCATGCTGCTGATCGACACGATCTTCGACCTCGCCGAGATCATCATCAAGCGCGACGTGCCGGCGCTTCTGGTTGGGCGACTGCTGGTTCTCAGCCTCCCGTACATCGTCGTTCTGACGATTCCCATGGCGTTCCTCTTCGGCATCCTCCTGTCGATCGGAAGACTGTCGGCGGACAGTGAGCTGGTGGCGATCCGGGCCTCCGGAGTCAGTCTCTTTTCTCTGTACCGACCCATTTCCGTGCTGGCCTTGATCCTGGCGGCGATCAACTGCTTCTTGATGGTCGCGGTCCTGCCCTGGGGCAACACCGCGCAGCAGGATCTGCAGCTCGAGATTTTCATGCGCTCGGTCAACAAGGAAGTCGAGCCGGGGGTCTTCTACGAGGAGCTCGAGGACAAGATCCTGTATGTCGCTGACGAGGTGGATGGACGCTGGCAGGGAGTTTTCCTCACCGATTCCATCCTGTCGCCTCATCACGTCGTCACGGTCGCCCAATACGGCTCGGTTCGCGTGGAAGGAACCGGCAACCACGTCGCACTGAGGCTCCAGGGCGCCGCAGAGCACGAGATGGACATCGGCGAGCCCTTGGACTCGGCTACGCGACAGCACTCAGCCCTCGAGCTCTTCCTCGAGGACGATGCGGTCAAGAACCAGCGACAGTATCGGGCTGCCAAAGACGTTCGGACACTCGATCTCGCAGGTCTCAGGGACCGATACAACGATCCCGAACAGAGTGAAACCAATCGCCGCCTGGCACTCGTCGAGCTGCACAAGAAGTTCGCGATTCCAGCTGCCTGCCTGGTGTTTGGCCTTTTTGGCGTGCCGTTGGGCTTCAACAATCAGCGGGGCAACCGCTCCTCCGGGTTTGCCATCTCACTGGTGATCATCCTGGTCTACCACGTGCTCCTGTCGAACGGTGAGACCGCGGCTGCCCAGGGCAAGGTTCCGGTGTGGCTCGCCATGTGGGGCGCCAACATCTTGTTCGTGGTGGTCGGTTTGTTCTTGCTCTGGCGACGCAATCGTGACAAGAGCCTTCTCCTCGGACGTTTCGACCGGTGGTTCCGAGAACGTCTCTGGGGCCGCCTGAGGGTGTTTGCACGGCTTCGTCAGCGCCGGCAGTACATTCGTCGTTCCAGGAGACGAGATCGGCAGCTCGCTCGGATGGCGTACGACGGCCAGCGGGAAGAGGGAACCGGAGACTCGGGCGGCCCTGGGGCTGAGGACTTGACCGAGGGTGAATCCGACCCGGGAGGACGACGGCTTCTCCTGCGACTGGAACGACCGCGCCTGCGCTTCCCCAACATCTTCGATCGCTATCTCCTGACACTGTTCACGAGGATTTTCTGTCTCGTCGTGCTCTCTGGAGTCACGCTGTACGTGGTCGCCAACTTCGCAGACACCGTCGACGAGGTTCTGGAAAACGACATTTCGTCCGCGGTTGTCGTGGACTACTACAAGTTCATGTCCTTCAGGATCTTCAACCAGCTGGCACCGATCGTCGTGCTCCTGACCACCCTCATCAGCTTTGGGGTCCTGTCGAAGTCCAACGAGGTCACGGCGGCCAAGGCCGTCGGAATGAGTCTCTACAGGCTTGCCGCTCCGGTGGTCGTTGCGGCAGCTCTTCTGGTGGGGCTCAACGCTCTCCTCGAGTCGTCGGTCCTCCCCTATTCGAATGCGAAGACCGAGGAGCTCAAGGCCGTCATTCGCGGCGAAGACGCACGTAGCCGGCGCACCTTCCGCCGCGCGAACGAGCAGTGGCTCTACGGTGAAGGCGGCTACATCTATCACTACCGATCGTTCGACGAAGAGCGGCTCATCCTCCAGAACCTGCACATCTTCCGCTTTGCTTACGCCCCGTTCAGATTGACGGGGCGGCTCTATGCTCAGGAGGCGGCGTACCGTGACGGTGCCTGGGTGGTCGCAGAAGCTTGGGCCAAGAGCTTCGAGAACAATCAGCTGCAATCGACTCAGGTCTTCGACAAGCAGACGAAGATCGACCTGCCGGAAGAACCACAGTTCTTCAGCACGGAGATCAAGTCACCTCTGCAGATGAACCGCCAGGAGCTGTCGGCCTACGTTACGACCCTCAAGTCGAGCGGCCAGGAGATACCCGAGCTGGAGGTCCAACTGCACAGCAAGCTGTCCGGCCCCGCGTCGTCGCTCGTCATGGCCTTTGTTGCCTTGCCGTTCGCGTTCCGCATGGGACGACGGGGGGCGCTGTACGGGATCGGCGTCGCGATCGCCATCGGAATGGCGTTTTACGCCACGAATGCGCTCTTCTCCACACTCGGAGAAGCCGGCGCCCTCCCCGCCATGCTGGCGGTCTGGGCGCCGAACGTGCTCTTCACGAGCTTCTCGCTGTATCTCTTCCTCGGCGTGCGCAGCTGACTCGGGGGGAAAGCCGCCGCGCTTATCAGCGCCGGGCGGTTCGGCTAGCCGGCAGCCGTCGCGAGATCGCTGGCACGATCGGTCGCTTCCCAGCTGAATCCTTCGCGCCCGAAGTGACCGTAGGCCGCGGTTTGACGGAACACCGGCTGACGAAGCTGGAGGACGTCGATGATCTCCTTCGGGCTGAGACCGAAGTTGTCGCGCACGATGCGACTGAGCTTGATGTCGTCCGCCTCGCCGAAGCTGTTGACGAGGACCGAGACCGGCTCGACCACGCCAATGGCGTAAGCCAGCTGGACTTCGACCCGCGAGGCGAGCTCCGCGGCCACGAGATTCTTGGCGATGTAGCGGGCCATGTAGCAGGCGGAGCGATCGACCTTCGACGGGTCTTTCCCGGAGAACGCGCCGCCACCGTGGTGTCCCATGCCGCCATAGGTGTCGACGATGATCTTGCGCCCGGTCAGACCGCAGTCGCCTTTGGGGCCGCCAAGAACGAAGCGGCCAGTGGGATTGACGTGGTAGATCGTGTCGTCATCGAGCAGCGAGTCCGAGACGACGGGGCCAACGGCATGTTCGATGAGCAGGCGCTTGATGTCCTCCTGCCCGATCTCCTCGTCGTGTTGGGTGGACAAGACGACCGTATGAACGCGCTTCGGTTGCCCGCTTTCGGCGTCGTACTCGATCGTCACCTGGCTCTTGCCGTCCGGGCGCAGCCAGCCGAGCGTGCCGTCCTTGCGTAGCTCTGCCATTCGCGCCGTGAGCTTGTGGGCCAACATGATCGGCAGAGGCATGAGCTCCTCGGTCTCTCGGCACGCGAAACCGAACATCAGCCCCTGATCTCCAGCGCCGCCGACGTCGACGCCCATGGCGATATCGGGAGACTGCGGGTCGATGGCCGAGATCACGGCGGATGACTCCGAGTCGAAGCCCCATGTGGGGTCCGTGTACCCGATCTCGGCGATCGTGCGACGCGCCACTCCGACGAAGTCGATGTGGGCCGTCGTGGTGATCTCTCCGGCAAGCAGGGCAAGCCCCGTGTTGACCAGAGTCTCACACGCTACCCGGCCTGACGGGTCCTCGGCCAGAACGGCGTCCAGGATGGCATCAGAGATCTGATCCGCGACCTTGTCGGGATGGCCCTCGGTCACCGACTCCGACGTAAAGAGATAGCTTTCGCCCATGACTTAGCTCCGATCTGCAGACACCGACACCAGACGGGCCGGTCCCGTGCGCTTGGACTCCAGGTGTTCCAGAGCGCTACCTGGCGCACCATCACTCAACCGAAGTCGTCCGTGAGCATCGGCCACGAACTCGTTCGGAGCGGTACACCAGGAGTCAGCGGGTCGCACGGGTACTGCGACCTGTTGGTTGGGGCTGACTCACCCTTGCTTCAGGGGGCGGAGGGTAGCACAGCCGGCACTGGGCGACCCACACTCATGGTGGGGCTTCGGATGCTCGTCGAGCGATTCGCCTGGCGTTTCATCGATCCTGGATGGAGCGGCTGTCGACCAGCCCGTACATCAAGCTTGCGAGGGCATTGGTCGTCGCCGCCGCCACCCCGCTGCGCTGGGTTTCGAGACCACCCGTCAGTGAGCCGGCCACTCCTCCTCCTCGACGAGTGCCAGGCGTCTGCCTTGCTCTCAGCCGCCTCGGGGTCGTGGTGTGGCCGTCGATCAGCTCAGGGGGGAGCTCGAGGCAGCTGCTCGCACCCAGGGCTTCCCTCCCGAGTCCACAGACGGCGGTCCAGATCTGAGTAAAGCTCCTGATCTCGGTCTCCTCGCCCGAGCGCACCTCGACCGTGTGGAGACCTCCTTCGCAGCAGACGGAGAAGTTGTAGCGACTCCCGACCTGCGCGCACAGCAACCGAGCGCGCTCCAGTGCGAGACTGGCGGTCGCCGCGTCGGAGAGAGGCAGGGCGTAGTCGAGGTCTTCGTCGCTTTCGCACCGTACGGCGACGTCGATGTCCTGGCTCAAGGGACCATCGTGAAAGTACCGCCTCACGCCGTCGCGCACGCCGAGGAGCTTGTCACTCGTCCGATTGGCCACCGCCACGCTGACGCCCGACTCATGGACGGCGTTCCAGAAGTTCGTGAGCTCTGCGACCGGAAAGCTCTCGCGGGTTGTGGACACAGTGGCAGAATCGCTCGAGAGACGATGGGACTGGAAGGGGTGCCGCGCCGCTAGCGCGAGTGGTGCGTCGAGTCGTGGAACCAAAATGCCAGTAGCCGAGATGATCACCAGTCGAGACAACGCCCGACTCAAGGCTATGCGCCGCCTCAAGACGAGTAAAGCGAGGCGACGGAGCCAGCAAGTGCTACTCGAGGGCCCTCACCTCGTCGGTGCGGCGCTCGACACCGGACTCGTGCTCGACAGCGTCCTGTTGACTCCGGAGTTTTCGGAGAGTCACCCAGAGCTCGTGTCTCGGCTCGCATCTGAAGCGGCCTGGGTCGAGCAACGCCTTCTCGACGAGCTCGCAGACGCCGACTCGCCCCGCGGTCTGGTGGCGTCTGCCACGCTCCCGGAGCGCGACCTTAGCGATCTGGTCGACTCGATTTCTGCACCGAGAGCCACCTGGGTCCTTCTGGACGGAGTTCAAGATCCCGGGAATCTCGGAGCGCTGGCGCGCAGCGTGGAGGCGGCGGGGGCTGGTGGACTCCTATTTCTGGGCGAGGGGACGGTGTCCTGGAGGCATCCCCGCGCGCTGCGTGCGTCTGCGGGCAGCTTGTTGCGGCTACCCTGCGTTCGCTTGACCGAGATCGGAGCACTCGATCGGGCTCTACGCGACTCGTCCTCGAATGGCTCGAGTGAAAGTCAGCCCACCTGGGTCGCACTCGAGCCACGCGGCGGAAAGAGTCTGTGGACGTGTCAGTTGAGCGCGCCGCTCATCCTCTGCCTCGGAGGGGAGGCTGCCGGCCTGAGTCCCGAGCTGAAAGAACGTTGCAGCGTTTGCCTGTCCATCCCGACGCTGGCCGTCGAGTCCCTCAATGCGACGGTGGCCGTCTCGGTCGTTCTCTTCGAGCTCGATCGGCGATCTCGAAGTCGATCGGGTCATGAGTGAGCGTGTCCTGGCGCGCTTCTCTCAGACTGGCAGTGCCGTCTGCCGGGTCATGTGAACGAAGACTCTGTCCCGTTGAGCAGCGCGGCGAGCCGCTGGCTCCGCGACTCGTCATCCGTCACCATCGGCCCGGCCATGGCTCTGGTATCTCTCCCAGAGCCGTGCTACCTTGCTCGCTGTGACCTGCCTCCCGCCTTGAGACACTGGACGTAACATGTTGACAGCACAAGACATAGTCTCTCTTCTCGTGGCCGTCGGCCCACTTCCTGGAGCCGCTCACGAAGCCCCCAACATCCTGGACCTGTTCCTCGCCGCAGGATCAGTCGAGAAGGTCGTTCTGGCTGTGCTGGTGATCTTTTCTCTCGGCTCGTGGACGGTGATGATCTCCAAGTTCCTGCAGCTGAAGCGAGCGCATGAGCACAACCAGCGATTTCTCGGCGTCTTTCGCAAGAGCAGTCGCTTCTCCGAGATCAACTCGGTGACCGGCCAGCACAAGGCCTCACCCCTGGTGGGGCTCTTTCAGGCGGGGTACATCGAGATCGACGCTCAGGTCAAAGCCGCGCAGGCGGGAGGTGAATCGGCTGGCTACCGAATCAAGTCTCTCAACGGCATCGAGCGGTCGCTGCAGCGCGCGATTGGTCTGGAGCTGCAAATTCTGACCCGCCACACCGGGATCCTCGCGACGACCGCTTCGGCATCACCGTTCATCGGCCTCTTCGGTACCGTCTGGGGCATCATGGTGGCTTTCAACGACATCGGTCTGAGCGGGACCGCCACGATCGTCGCGGTAGCGCCTGGTATCGCTGGTGCGTTGGTCAACACCGCTGCTGGGCTCGTTGCAGCCATCCCTGCGTTGGTGGGCTACAACCAGTTCACCGTACGTCTGAAGACGCTACGAGCGGAACTCGAGGACTTCGCGCTCGAGTTCCTCAACCTCGCAGAGCGCAACTTCACCTAGTAGTGCCTCGATCGAGTGAACGAGTAAGCGAACTGATGAGCGAGAGGAGACCGTCATGGGGATGAAGCTTGGTGGTGACAGCGACGAGGTCCTTTCCGAGATCAATGTCACGCCATTGGTCGACGTCATGTTGGTTCTGCTGATCATCTTCATGATCGCCGCCCCGATGCTGCATCAGGGAGTCGAGGTCACCCTTCCTCAGGCGCAAGCTCAGAGCCTGCCCCAACGCGACCCCGACCCGATGGTCCTGACCGTGACCCGAGACGAGATCGTCTACGTCAAGGACGACCCCATCCATCCGAGCCAGCTCGAAGAACGGCTGGCCCCTCTCATGGCTGCTCGAGACGATCAATCGGTCTTCATCAAGGCTGACAAAGACGTCCCGTACGGCAGCGTGGCGGAGGTCATCGACATCCTCAATCGCAGCGAGACCTACCGCATCGGACTCGTCATGGACACTCCGCGACGCTGAGCTCTTGCAGAACTTCGTCACACGCTTGCGAGTCCGCTGCGACGTTTTGCGAGCTCTAG
Source organism: Thermoanaerobaculia bacterium (assembly GCA_028285365.1). GTDB lineage: Bacteria > Acidobacteriota > Thermoanaerobaculia > Multivoradales > Multivoraceae > JANQPS01. The sequence goes on from JANQPS010000543.1 coordinate 17,439, forward strand.
CCGTAAAACAGAGTGGCAGCGTGCACACTGAAGCGCGACGGTCTCAGCGGCCACTACCCACTCCCCGCCTCATCGGCCTCGGCACGATCAGGCCATTCCGCGAGCCCGTTCACTCTCAGTGACTTCACCAGACTCTAGAGGTAGCGACGGAACGCCAGTGGAACCGACCAGCAGGATCCTGAACGATCGCAGTCGGTTGTTGCGCCTCGCTCACCGACGCGCATCGATCCTCGGATCGATCGGACTGCACGCGATCATCGTGCTGGCCGTTTTTGTCGTTCCCGCCGTGATGGCCAAAGCCAGGGCCCCGAAGGTCATCGAATACGTCGAGGTCTTTGCGATGCCTGCGGCCGCTCTTCAGCCCGCACCAACCCCGAGGCCGCGTCGACGGGCGGCGCCGCAACCGACCCCTGCGCCGCGTGAGCCGGAGCCCGAGCCGGAACCCCAATCGACACCCCCGC
>JANQPS010000544.1 GCA_028285365.1 Thermoanaerobaculia bacterium
GTACCGCTCGGGATTGTCCACCGAGTACATCGCTAGTTCGCGCGCGCACATCGTGTATCTCAAAGCACCTGCATCACCGATTCGTTCGGATATCTCGACTGCCTCCTGGGACAGCTCCTCGATTCGAGCAGCCGACGCGGGCGCCCAATGAAGCGCGACAGCTAGCCGGCCGAGCAAGCGAGCACGAACATCGCTATCTGTCCTTGGCAAAGAAGCCAGTGCATCTTCAAGCAACTCGATGAGTTCTTCATCACAAACGCCTGTCTCGATTGATAGAAAATCTGGAGCGAATCGGAGTGCAGCTGCAGCAAGCTCCTCGGGGTGTCCGCTTGACCGGGCCAACCGCGCGACTGAGTGAAAGCACTCACGAGCGGCGTCGCGATGTCCGGCTCCAGTGTGAGCGTTCCCCAGGGACAGCAAGATCTCGCAACGTCGGTCGTCCTCGACCTGAGGATCGGCAAGACACAGCTCAAGCGCCCGTGTGAGTATCGAAGCTGCCTCATCGAATGCGAAGCGTTCCTCAGCCCAGCGACCCGCCTCAAGCAGGTAGTCCAGCGCCTCATGGACGCCACCAAATCGCGCACCTTCATAGTAGTGCTGTGCAATCGTAGGCAGGTCAGCTTCTCGTCCGTCCCTGCCACTTATCGAAAGGAGTGCTTGCCCAGCACGAAGGTGCAGCTGCGCGCGCAGGAATGGCTCGATCCGATCATACAGCGCGTCCCTGAGCAGAACGTGAGAGAACCGAAGCTGATCGTGCGTCGTGCGACAGACCACGCCGATAGAGATGGCAGATTCGAGGACGCGTGAGATCTCGCTGCGAGAAGTGTTCGATGCCAAGGATACGGCTGTCTCACTAAAGTCGCGCCCAAAAACTGCCCCGAGCTCGAGGACGGATCTGGTTTTTTCGGTCAGACTCGATAGCTGTGCAGCGATCGCATCGTTAGCGTGGCGCGGAAGCTCGAAGTCGATCGATGACTCACTCGATACCGCGTCAGTTCGTCCAGCTGAGTGAAGAACATCGAGCACTTGCTTCAGGAAGAAGGGGTTTCCATTCGTACGATCGTGGAGGTCGTTCACCACCAAGCTGCTCGGTTCTCGACCGAACTGCACTTCAATGAACTCTCTCACCTCTTCGCTCGAGAGACCTGTCAGTTTCAACAACCGAACACCGGGGACGCGCAAGATTTCGGCAATCGGCTCTGCCCGCTCTGAATCGGCCACCGCCTCGGCCTCGCGAAGCGTGCACAGTATTCGCACTCGACTGCCCGCCACTTCGGAGATTACGTCTCGGAGAAGCAGAAGTGACGACATATCAGCCCGATGAATGTCGTCGATCAGCAGGAGAAGGCGCCTGGCCTTTGCGACGTACCTGAGCAGTCGGGAGACGCTGTCGTACAACAGATACTGTGCTGCGGCGGGTGCCGGCGGGCGCGCAGCCCTTAGTTCAGGGAGTAGGTCATGGAGTTCCGGAAACAGCCGTGCCAGCTCAGGCGCACCCAGACCCAGAGCGTCGGCCAGGACCGACTCCGGCAAGTCCTGCACGACCGCACGAAGCAGCTGGATCCACGGCCAGTACACCGGCGATCCCTCAACTTCGATACATCGCGCTGCATATACACTGAAGCCCGAGGATGACGCGGAGTAGGCGATCTCATTCGCGGTGCGCGTCTTTCCGATTCCCGCCTCCCCACCCAGGAGTAGCAGGCTGGTGTCGCCGCGTCCCACATCTAGAAGGCGTTCGTTCGACTCCTTCAGAACAGAGCGCCGTCCCACGAATGTTCTTGGTCCGGACAGAGCGCCGACAGCTGACTCGTCCCGATCCGCAACAAATCGGAAACCGGATCTCGAGACAGTCTTGATGACGCGCTGCTCGATCCCGTTATCTGCGACGGCGCGCCGCGCTTGATGAACCGCGAAGCCAATGGCCTCGTCGTTGACAGCCACGCCGTGCCACACTTCTGAGAAAAGTTCATCTCGCGAAACCACTCGATCCGAGTGGCACGCCAAGTAGGTCAGTAGCGCCAGTGGTCGTGGCTGGATCGTGATTTGGTTCCCATGCCGTCGCAACTCGCGACGGTCCGTGTCGATCTCGTAGTCCTCGAAACGAATGATGGGAGCCATGCGCCGCGTTGCTAACGGGATGAGGGTCCCACGGGGACACTGCTAATGGAAACCTAAAGCAGCGAAAAGGTACTACAACGACCTACCCCCTAGGATGACCGCGGTTGCCGAGCGATCAGGCGATTCTCTCAATACTCATACCAGAGGAGAACATTGTGTCGGCGGAACCTGACTTGCCCAGACCGCGAGCGCGTCACGACAGGATCTCTGAGAGTGCGATTCGGCTCGTACACTCGGTCGTCAAGGAAATCGACTGTATCAAACACCTCTCCGCTCGCTTGTGCGGCGATGCACGGCCGGAGACACGAGCCGATCGAGACCTCGAGTCGATCCGAAGACTCAGCTGGTCCGCAGCGTGCGAGATGCATCGATTCTTGGAGAGGTCCTACGAACTTCAGAACTCCGAGGAAAGTGCAGGATACGCACTGATTGTTCCAGACCTCATCAACTACTGCACGCGACGAGTCGAGCGCCAGGGGAGAGCAAGTGTGCATCTGCGTATCGACCGAAGCGCGGAACGATCCTGTGTACCCGAGGTCACTGTCCACGCGCTCATCGCGATACTAGAGAATGCTGTTGATTTCCATCGCGGTAGTAATCCGATCGTGGTCGATGTTTCTGTTGACGATAGCCGAGTACGCATCACGACCACGGACTCCGGACCAGGAATGAGCCCCGAGGTCCTCTCTCTCTGTCGCGTGCGCGGATTCACCACGCGCCGAGCAGACGGGGGCCATGGACTTGGTCTCGCAACCGCCAGGCAGGTAATGCATGAGATCGGCGGACGGTTGGAGTTGAAGTCCCGGGTGCGCGAGGGCACCTGCGCCGTCCTAGTTGTCCCTCGATTGGCACCCTAGACCTCGGCGGCTTGGGGTCAGCGGGCTCCAGGTCAACCAACTCATGCTAGGTGCGTCGGGGTCGGTCAGCAGATGCACCCTGATGGACGACTAGCCAGAACGCCCGCTCCTCGAGCAGGGCGAAGAGTCGCTCGCCCGCCTGGCGGGCCTGCAAGGCATCTCGCAGGTCCGTCAGGCAGCTGGCCTTCTCGTAGAGGTCGGCATCGGAGTCGGTGTGCCAGGCCTTGGCGATGCCGTCGATGGTCTCGTCGTCCAGCTCGGCGATGCGCGAGGCGACGTCGCGACCGATGCACCACACCGGGAACGACTGGCAGGTGGCGTCCCTTAGCTGGCGCATGCCCCGCCCGCCCTCGAAGCCGAGCGACGAGATCAGTCCGATCAGCGCTTCGGGCCCGTCGACGCGGACCGGCTCCGCGGCGAGATCCACCTCGAGATCGTCGCGTGAGGCGACGCAGGCCGCCTCACCCGGCGCCGCGACGAAGAAGACGATCTCCATGCCCGACGTATCGGCACGGATCCTTCGCTTCGTGAGCGCCGATGTGCGAGGCGGCGCTCAGGCGTCCACGACGCTCGGATCGTCGATGTGGCGGGAGACCAACGAGAGGAAGCCCAGCCGACCGGTGTTGATCCGGTCGAGATCTTCCTTGGCGTAGAGCGCGGCCTCGTGCGAGATCGGCTTCGCGTCGCGGGCCTTCATGTGGCACTCGGCGACACGCTCCATGTGGACGAACGAGCCCACGGCCTCGCCCGGGCTCAG
>JANQPS010000290.1 GCA_028285365.1 Thermoanaerobaculia bacterium
TTCGAGGTTGGAAATGGCTTCGAGTGGACGATAGTCCACGTCGACGAGCTCGGCAGCGTCTTCGGCGACGTAGCGGTCGCTCGCGACGACGGCTGCAACGATTTCGCCGACGAAGCGCACCTTGTCTCGGGCCATTGCCGGCCAATCGCTGTTCTCGAAGTACTTCGGCGCCGACCAGTGGACGCGGATCGGATCGCAAAGCTGGTTGATGAGTTCCCCGGTCACGACCTCGGCGACGCCCGCGATACCCCCTGCCTCCGTGGTCTCGATCGCGCCGAGCTCAGCGTGTGCGAAGGGGCTCCGGACAAACCCGACGTGCAGCATCTCGGGCAGGGTGAGCCCGCCGACATAGGTGGCTTCGCCGCGGAGAAACCGTGGGTCTTCGAGCCGTTGGACACGGGCACCGACTGCGCCGGGACGGGACATGCTCATGGCGCTGATTCTCGTGAATCTGTCGAGCCGGCCTCGGCCTCCGCCTGACCACTCATCTTTGCTGCTGCGGCCCTTACCGCGGCCACGATGTTCTGATAGCCGGTACAGCGGCAGAGATTGCCGGCGATTCCCTCCCGGATCTTCTGATCGAGCTCGGGCGAGCCCTCGGCGAGTGGCAGCTTTGCGATGAGGTCGAGAGCCGTGATCATCATTCCAGGCGTACAGAATCCGCACTGGAGACCGTGGTGCTCCCAGAAAGCCCGCTGGATGGGGTGCAGCGCGCCATCTTCTTGGGCCAACCCTTCCACGGTGACGATCTCGGCTCCATCAACCTGAGCGGCAAGCAAGAGGCAGGAGCGAACACTGTCACCGTCGAGCATCACGGTGCAGCTGCCGCAAACACCCTGCTCGCAGCCCAGCTGGGTGCCGGTCAGGCCCAGGTCCTCGCGGAGGAAGTCTGCAAGCAGCTGGCGGGACGGAACCTCACGCTCGTATTTCGAACCATTGACCGTCACCCGTAGCGCGACCTTCGAGGTCATGACGGCGCTCCGGTCTCGGTCCGACTCCAGGCCGCCTCGAGGGCACGGCAGGTGAGAACTCCGGCGGCGTGTCGGCGATAGTCGGCAGACGCGTGCACGTCGCTCGTCGGGGTGCAGCTCTGCTCGATGCTGTCTCTCACGGCGGCGAGTTGCTCGCGGGTGAGCGCACCTCCTTGCAGCAGCTCCTCGGCCTGTTCGAAGCGCTGTGCCACGTCGCCGACTCCGGCGATCGCGATGCGGGCTTGTCGGACGATGCCGCCGTCGAGCTCGAGAGTGGCCGCTGCCGCAACGATGGCGAAGTCGCCGGTGCGACGCGACAGTTCTTCGAATCCCCAACCGGTGTCGCTGCGGACCTCGGGGAAGGTGGCTCCCGTGAGGAGCTCCTCATCGCCGATGTCGGTCTCGAGCAAGCTCACGAAAAACTGCGAGGCCGGGACCGAGCGCTCGCCAGCGGGGTTGCGGAGGTGGAGATTGGCGTCCAGCAGGACCGCGATCAACGGTAGCTCTCCGACCGGGTCGTTGTGCGCCAGGCTGCCGCCGATGGTGCCGCGATTACGAATCGCCAGATGACCGATTTCGGCCGCGGCCGCCGCGAGCAGCGGGTTGCACCTGCGGACTTCGAGAGAGCTCTCGAGGGTGTGATGGCGAACCAGCGTGCCGAGGTGTAGCGCTCCTGCCGTCGAGTCGGCAACCGAGGCTTCGTGACCTGTGAGACTGATGCGGTCGAGATCGGGCACGCGGTTGATGTCGATGACAACGGATGGCCTCAGCAGCCTGAAGTTGAGCATGGGAACCAGGCTTTGACCGCCGGCGAGCAGTTTGGCATCAGGGCCGTGCTCGCGCAGCAGATCGATCACCTCGTCGACGCTGTTTGCGCGGAGATAGTCGAAGGCCGGAGGTTTCATCGCGCGCTCGCCCCGGGTCTTGCAGCGCCCTGTGCCCCCGGGTCTTCTGCCCCCTGGTTTTGTGCCGCCTGGATCGCTTGCCAGACGCGCTCCGGTTGCAGCGGCATCTCCATGAGCTCGAGATCGAGGTCGGGAAAGGCGTCTTCAATGGCGCTTGCGATCGCTGAGATCGGGCCTGCGATTCCAGACTCGCCCGCACCTTTGGTGCCGAGCGGCGTCGCCTCGGTCGGAGTGACCTGATGCTCGGTGATCACCTCCGCAGGCATTTCGACCGCGGTGGGGAGCGTGTAGTCCATGAATGTGGTCGTTAGCAGCTGGCCGTTCTCGTCATAGACGAGATCTTCGTAGAGAGCGCCTCCGAGCCCCTGTGCGATTCCGCCATGAAGGTTGCCTTCGACGAGCATCGGGTTGATCACGGTGCCGCAGTCGTGGACTCCGTAGTAGCGGACGACCTTGACCAGACCGGTGGTCGGGTCGACTTCGACGACGGCTGCGCAGGCCATGTAGGGCCAGGTGGGGTAGGCGCTGAAGCGTCCCTGGGTCTCCGGCTGGTGGTAGACGTTGCCGACTCGGAAGTAGCGCGTCGACTCGAGCCCGGGCTCGACCTCCAACGCCTCGCGTCCGAAGGCGTTGGTGTAGATCATGCTCGCCACCTTGCGAATGGGAATCGATCGATCGGGGCTGCCTTTGACCCGGATTTCGCCGTCCTCCGACACCAGATCTTCTTCGGCTACCTCGAGAGCGTTGCCGGCGACGCGGAACAGCTTGTCGCGAAGCTCATTTGCCGCTTCGAGCGCAGCCGAGCCCCCGATCATGAGACTGCGGGAACTGAAGTTCCCGAGACCGTAAGGGCAGGTGTCGGTGTCTCCCTGGATCACGCGCACGTCGTCGAAGCGGACGCCGAGCGCGTCAGCCACGATCTGCGCGATTCCGGTCTCGTTACCGGAGCCGGGAGAGGTGACGCCGGTGAGGACCGTGACCCTGCCCGAAGGCCCCACTCGAACGGTGGCGCCGTCGTAGCCCTGGAGGACCGGGTTGTGGGGCATCGAGCACCCTTCCGGAGTGAGCTCGAAGGCAAAGCCGAGGCCTAGGTGGCGTCCTTCTTGCCGAGCCGCCTCCTGCTCTGCGCGGAAGGCGTCGCGATCGACCATCTCTGCGAGGCGGCGCATGGCGGTCGGATAGTCGCCGCTGTCGAGCATGGCTCCCGAGACCTGGGAGTAGGGAAACTCGTCCGGAGGAATGAAGTTGCGCAGGCGCACCTCGAGCCGGTCGATGCCGGTGGCGTCGGCCACTCGATCGAGGATCCGGTCCATCGCCTGGGTGGCCGTCTCTTTGCCGAAGCCGCGATAGCCGGCCCAACCGCACTTGTTCGTGGCCACCGAGTGGAGCCGCACTCGGCAGTTGGGCACCTTGTAAGCGCAGGGCAGACAGTAGGCGGTGACGTAACTCTGCACCCAGGCCAGACCGGTAGGGGAGCCGACGTCGCCCGTGACGCGGATGTCGAGCGCCAGCAGTCTCCCGTCGTCCGTGAAACCGGCATCGAATTCGAACAGGGTCTCGCGGGCGTGCCCACAAGAGAGGAAGTACTCCTGACGCTCCTCGACCCAACGAACAGGTCGCTGCAGCTGGTGCGAGAGGTAGGCAACCAGGATCTCTTCGCTGGAACCCGGCGACTTGGTACCGAAGCCACCACCCACGTCTCCTTGTACGACGCGTATCGAGGTCTCGGGGAGACCCAGGCAGCGCGACAGCGTGCCGCGCGCAGGGTGCGGCATCTGGGTCGAAGACCAGACGGTGAGCATCTCCTCGTAGGGATCGAAGTCAGCGAGGTAGGAGCGTGGTTCGATCGGGCTCGACAGATAGCGCTGAGTCTTGAAGCTGCCGCTCACCGTACCGCTCGCTTCCGCGAGTCCGGCCGCGACGTCGCCCTGGTTGTACTCGGTGCGGTAGACCAGGTTGTCTTCCCACTCGGGAATCACGACTGGTGCGTCGGGCTCGAGCGCCTCCACCGCGTCGGTGACCACCGGCTCCTGCTCGTAGTCGACGACGATGCGCTCGCACGCGAGGTGTGCTGCGTGACGATCGGTCGCGACCACCGCTGCTACGGGCTGCCCCACGAAGTGAACGTGGTCGACAGACAGGGCGTGAAAGCTGAGCCGCTTGCCGCCACCACGCTCGGGGTTGTAGCTGGCGGTGAGCGGACGAGTCTCCCGCGCGAGCTCCTCTCCGAGGAGGATCTTGACGACCCCGGGAACGGCCTCGGCCTCGCTCGTGTCGATCTCGAGGATCCGTGCGCTGGCGTGGGGTGTGCGAGCGAGCGCCATCCAACAGGCGTTCGGACGTTCGACGTCCGCCGTGAAGCGGCCGCGACCGGCGACCAGCCGGCGATTGTGTAGGCCCGGGCGGGCTTGCCCCATGTAGCTCATCGCGCGCTCACAGCAGGGTAGAAGGGTCTATGGGTTGATCGAAAGGGGCCGCGTCAACTCTCAGCTCGTCGCACTGGCGACGGCTGGAAAGACCTTTTCGGAGGCGAGTCGAATGGATGCTGCGACATCCTCGTTGGAGACGTTGGAGTATTTCGTCTTCATGATGACGTGCGTCGGGTCGAGTGTCTCTTTGATCATCAGGAGATCGTCGCGGCACCGCTCGGGCCCGCCAGCAGTGCAGCGCTGACGCACCAGATCCTCCAGCCCGTCGCTCTGATCGGCAGGGATTGGCTTGCCTTCGTCGTCCACCAGGTGGTTGAACGATAGATAGGCGCGGTACTCACTGAGCTGTCCCCGCCCGCCAATGCGCCAGCCGGTGTCGTCGTCGGGGCCGACGAAAAACTCGCGGTAGTAGGCGAAGTCCTGCTTCTCGGGGTCTTTGCCGTTGGCGCGGATTGCGTTTAGCCAGTGCTCCTTGTTCCTGGCGATGATGGGGATCGGCGTGATCGGGTCGGCGTACCATCCATCGCCGATCTCGGCGGCCAGCTCGACCGCTCGTCGGATCTTGGCACCGACCCAGATCGGTGGTGATGGCTTCTGCAGCGGCTTGGGCGTGACGTTGAGCCCCTGAGCCTGGAAGTGCTCACCCTCGAAGTCCACCGAGGTTTCGGTCCAGGCGCGCCGCACCAGCGTGGCGCCTTCGCGCATGAGCGCACGACGGTCCTCGAGTCGACGGCCAAAGCCTTCGAACTCCTCGGGCCTGTATCCCTGGCCGATCCCGAGCAGCATCCGGCCGCCGGAGATCACGTCGATCACCGCAGCGTCTTCGGCGACCCGAACCGGGTCGTGAAGGGGCATGAGCAGGATGCCGGTGCCGAGACGGATGCTGGACGTCTTTGCCGCCACGTACGCGAGCGCTATCAGCGGCGACGGCAGCATGTCGGATGGCAGGAAGTGGTGCTCGCTGATGAAGGCGACGTCGAAGCCGCACGATTCGGCGAGCTGTATCTGCTCGACGGTGGTCTGGAACATCTCTCCGACCGTCTGGTTTCGGCCGGCGTGAACGGCAAAGGTGATCCCGAACTTCATTTCAGCTTGGCTCCTGTTCTTCAGTTGCTCAAGTACCGGTGGACTGTGCGTCTCCGTACCGTAATCCGGCGAGCGCAAGTCGCTCGATCAGGCGAGCGAGCTCCTCTTCGGTGTAGTGACCGATGCTCCAGTGGCGAAGGGCCCAGACGGTGCACGAGAAGTAGATGACGTTGGCGGCGAGGTTGCTGTCCACCGGCTCGAAGTCGCCGCAGTCGACTCCTTCGTCGATGATCGACTGCCAACGTGCCATGAAGTCGCGCTCCAGATCGAAGATCTGCTCGCGGTGTTGGCGATCGAGCGCCTTCGCTTCTCGATACACCAGGTTGATGTAGCGATGGTTCTTGGAGATGTAGCGCAGGTAGGCGCGGATCGCGAGACCAAGGCGGGCGCTCGGTGAACCTTCTAGAGGCAGGCGCTGCTCGAAATAGTCGAAGAGGTCTGCCATGCAGACCCGCGTGATCATGAACAGCAGGTCGTCTTTGGAGTCGATGTACTGGTACATCGTGGCGATCGGCAGCCCGGCTGCGTCCGCGATCTCGCGCACGGAGGAGCCGGCAAACCCCTTCTTGCCGATCACCGCCAGGGCTCCTTCGAGGATCTGCTGGCGTCGACGATCAGGTATCGACAGCGGCTCCTGCGGTGTCGCGAACGGCTCGACGGCTGGCGGAGGGGCTGGCTGCGGCTGCTCCTCGACCACTCTGGGTCCGGTTGCAGGCCCATCGGCATTCACCTCGTTGAGGGCGCAGGTGTAGGTGGACTCGCTGATCGGGCTCTCGTTAGGGGTGGTGGCGCGCTGGCTGGTTCGGTAGATCTCGACCCGCCAAGTCTCCGAGCGCGACCGACTGGCGAGCCGCCGTACGGACGTCCACAGCGAGGCGCCGCGGCCGGCCTGCAGTCGCAGTGTCGAGCGCTCGAGAATTCGAACTCCTGGAGCTTCGCGCCTGAGGGCTTCGTTCGCGAGCCGATCCTGCACCGACTCTTCGACCCAGCCGTCAGCATCGACGTCGGCGGCACTCAGCGCGTGTTTCGAGATCCTGGCGAAGTTCGCGTCTACCGCCGGCTGTCGGGTTTCTGAGACCGTCATCTCTCGGCGCATCTCTAAGCGCATCTCCTACCGAGGCAAGATTGGCTGTGCAACATCGATGGACCTGGGGTGATGAACCTGAGGGTCTGGTCAACTGCCGACCAGGAACGAGACTGACCTGAGCGATCGTTCACTCAGGTTAGCATGGACGCCGAACACCGGGAGGACTCGAAGATGACTGAGACGATGAACGCGCTGGTTGTCGGTGAGCGCGGTGGCCCTGAGGTCTTCGAGCTCAGAGAGGTCGAGATCCCCGAGACGCGCCCGAATCAAGTGCGCATCCGGGTGCGCGCGGCGGCTCTCAACTACTCCGATCTGCAGATCGCGGGCGGCTTCTATCCCGGCCACGTCTCCACCAAGTTGCCTTATGTCGCAGGGCGCGAGGCGGCTGGAACCGTGGAGGCCGTGGGTGAGGGAGTGCAGGGAGTGTCCGAGGGCGATGCGGTGATGTCCCTCGGGGTGCGGGGTGCCTTCGCCGAGCAGGCCATTTGTCCGGCCGGAGTCCTCCTTCCGATTCCCGAATCGATGAGCTTCGAGCAGGCCGCCGGATTTCAGCTCGCTCACCTCAGTGCCGTTGCGGCTGTCGAGACCAGTGGGCGCCTCCAGGCCGGAGAAACGATCCTGATCCACGCGGCCGCCGGCGGAGTCGGCCAAGTCATGGTCAAACTCGCCAAACATCTCGGTGCGACCGTCTTCGCCACCGCATCTACGGCAGAGAAGCTCGCCGTGGCTGCTGCGCTGGGAGCGGATCGCTGCATCAACTACGTCGAGAAGGACTTCCGGCCGGCCGTTCTCGAGGCAACCGAGACTCGCGGTGTCGATGTGGCTGTCGACACCGTCGGAGGTGACGTCCTCCGCCGAACCCTGGACGTGATGCGACCCTACGGACGGCTCGTGATCGCGGGTAACGCGAGCAACTCACCCGTGACCTTCAGTCACTACGATCTGCTCTCGGAGTACCGCTGTTCCCTGATCGGCCTAGAGCTCGGGACCATGATCCTGCAGCGTCCCGATCTGATGGCTGGGGTGCGCTCGCGCTTTCGGCAACTCGTCGATCAGGGTGTCTTTCAGGCCCAAGACCCGAGCGTCTTTGCGCTAGAAGACGGTCAGAGCGCCCTACGCCTGATGGCCGAACGCAAGACGATCGGGCGGGTGGTGTTGGTGCCCTAGGTTGCGGGCAGGTGACCAATGCAGAGGTGAGCCCGGGAGGCGTCGGCTTCGTGCCGGCGAGATGCGCCGCCTAGAAGGCAGCTCTTCGGGCCGTGCCCTACGGACGAGCACCAGGTCTGTCTAGCTGCTGCTGACCGCGCTGTTGCCCACGCCCGAGCTGGAGCTCGCGACGACTGCTGACGGGACGAGCTCGTGGACCTGGATCCGGAAGCCTGGCACCCCGATGACGTCGCCGGGCGTGATGGGTGTCGGCTCTGCGATGCGTGTACCGTTGAGCTTGGTGCCGTTGTGTGAGCCAAGGTCCTCGAGGAACGTCTCGCCGTCCGCGCTGAAGATGCGGGCTTGGAGACGGGACACGTAGCGGCTCGGAAGAGGCAGGTCGCAGGCCGAGGAGCGCCCAAGCGTCGTCTCTCCATCGAGAACGTGCTCGAAGGAGGCTCCGGGAAGAGGTTGGATCACCAGTCGTAGCAGCATGGGTTGCTTGGGGCCGAGAGGGGAAAGGCGTGGCGGACGAGGTCGCTCACCGACACTCGGTAGCGTCAACAGCAGCTCCCTCGTGCCTATTCTGGCTGAGAGCGTCTTCAATGTCTCGGGTTCTCTGAGGGTCATTTTGTCGGCTGCGCTAGCGGTCGATGGCGATGCTCGATGCGCCCGCGCAGATCACGGCGGACAGGCCTACAATGGTGGAATTCGACTCTGTGTGAGGCGAAGGCCCCCGCGGCGTGCAACCACTCGAGGACTGAAACGATGAAAATGACGCCGAAGGCGATCGAGGCTGCGCTCTGCGTTGGGGTGCTGCTGGCCGGCTGTGCCGAGGGACCGTCCAGCGACGAGGTGACCCTGAAGCCACCCGCCACTCGGGTCGAAACGGTGATCGACACGTTTCACGGCGTCGAGATTCCCGACGACTATCGTTGGCTCGAGGATCAGGACAGCCCAGAGACCCGGAGTTGGATCGAGGCGCAGAACGCCTACACCCTGGCCGCTCTCGGGGATCGGCCCGAACGTCCAGTGATCGCGCGCCGGTTGGACGAGCTCATGCGCGTCGATCGGGTCGGCTCACCCATGCAGCGCGAGAACCGTTTCTTCATGTGGAAGAAGAGCGCTGCCGACGACCTCTGGAAGTTCTACATGCGCGAGGGGCTGGACGGCGAGGATCGGGTCCTGCTGGATCCCCACGAGCTTTCCGAAGACCTCACGGCGGACGCCGACGTCGACGACATCAGTCTCGACGGCAAGCTTCTGGTCTACGGGATCCGTCGCGGCGGCACCGACGAGACAGAGCTGCGCGTCATGGACGTGGATCGTGGACAAGACCTGCCCGACCGGTTTCCCACCGCACTCTATCGAGGGGTCGCCGTGCGGCCGGACCGAGCCGGCTTCTACTACAACCTGCAGGACCGTGCGACAGGTGTCCGCGTGCGCTACCACGAGTTGGGCACCGATCCTGCCGACGACCCGGTGGTCTTCGGCGAGGGCTACGGGCCGAGCACCTGGGTCGGGTCACAGCTCTCGGACAGTGGTCGCTACCTCCTCTTTTTTGTCGGTCACGGCTGGGACCGTACCGAGCTTCACGTGCAGGATCTGGAAGCAGGTGGTCCAGTCCTGGCGTTGGTGGACGACATCGACGCTTCTTTCTCTCCGAGCTTCGCTGGCGACCGCCTGTTCGTCTTGACCAACTGGAAGGCGCCGAATGGCCGAATCCTCGAGGTCGAGCTCGATCGCCCCGACCCCGCGACGTGGAGAGAAGTGGTTCCCGAGGGTGACGACGCCATCGAGGGTTTCAGCTTCGTCGGAGGGCGACTTTTCGTCCGCACGCTTCACAACGTGATCTCGCGCATCGAGCAGTTCGAGCTGGACGGCACCTCGCTGGGGGAGTTGACCCTCCCGGGGGTCGGCAGCGCCGGTACGCCGGTTGGAGCCTGGAACAGCGATTCAGCCTTCTACTCCTACGGGTCGTTCACGACGCCACGCACCCTCTATCGGTACGACCTGGAGGCCGGCACGAGCTCGGTGTGGAGCCAGCCGGACGTACCGTTCGATCCCGCCGGATTTGCGACCGAGCAGGTCTGGTTCACCTCCAAGGACGGTACTCGCGTCCCCATGTTCCTCGTGCACCGAGAAGACCTGCCGCTTGACGGCGACCGGCCAACGCTCCTCTACGGCTATGGTGGTTTCGATTCCAGCCTGACTCCGGGCTTCGGTCCGTTGGCGGCGTTGTGGATCGAGCAGGGCGGGGTCTATGCCATGGCGAACCTGCGCGGTGGCGGTGAGTTCGGCGACCCGTGGCACAAGGCTGGGATGCTCGAGAACAAGCAGAACGTCTTCGACGACTTCATTGCCGCTGCTGAATGGCTGATCGACAACAACTACACCAAACCAGACCGGCTGGCGATCCAGGGTGGGAGCAATGGGGGTCTGTTGGTCGGCGCGGTCATGACCCAGAGGCCCGAGTTGTACCGCGCGGTGCTGTGCCAGTTTCCGGATCTCGACATGGTTCGCTATTGGCAGTTCGAGAACAACAACCCACCGGCGCTACTCGAATACGGTGACGCGAGCGACCCCGAGCAGTTCGAGTTCCTCCACGCCTATTCGCCCTACCAGAAGGTCGCCGACGACGTGGCGTATCCGGCAGTGATGCTGACGTCCGGGGACGGTGATACGCGAGTCCCGCCGCTACAGGCTCGCAAGATGGCGGCCAGGCTGCAGGCGGCCACCTCGTCCGGACGCCCGATCTTCTTGCGCTACGACACCCATGCCGGCCACGCCGGCGGGCAGCCTCTGTCGAAAGCGGTCGAGGACCTGTCGCTCGAGGCCGTCTTCCTCTTCAGTCAGCTTGGGATGGAAGCGCGCTAGCGGTCGGGCGCAGCCGCAGTCATCTGCGGCCAACCGACTTGGTATTCTGCGAGCGGCAGAGGAGCGGTGATATGCGGTGGGTTCTGTGACCTCGAGCGTGAGGCTTTGAACACACTGCTCGGTAGAGGCGAGTGGGAGAACCGAGTGGCCAAACAGAACGAGTCTTCATTCCAGAGCGACGCACCCGCGCACGGATCGGGATGCTCGAACCCGAGCTGTTGCCCCCCTCAGCGCCCGATCGTTCGCGCCACTCCCAAGGTGGGACGTAACGCTCCGTGCCCCTGCAACAGCGGCCGCAAGTACAAGAAGTGCTGCGGACGGTGACGTAAAGAGCGGATCTGTGATTCCGCCGACTCGATCGAGGACACGAGAGTCGAGATGACTTCGGGTTGTAGTGGCTCGGTCGTCGAGACCCGGAACCCGAGCAGTTCCAGAGCGCAGCTAGCGCGACCGATGTCGCAGCACGCCCGAGAGCTGCACTATCAGGATGCCAGCCGACGCCAAACCTCTCCATGGGTGCGCAAGCTTGGTGGAGCCTCAGTCGACCTGCCACTCTGGGAACGGGTCGGGCAACGTCTGGTGCCACGTTCTCTCGTCGGTAGCCAACTCCTCTTCGGTCAGCAGGCAGTCGTCGAGCATCTCTATGAGGCCCTCGACGTCCATGTCGCGTCCGATCAGGACGAGCTCTTGACGGCAGTCGCCGTTGTTCTCGTCCCATACTCGCTCGATGTGACTCGTATCGTCGGGCCAATGGCTCTTGGGGACGGCGGCCCAGAAGTGACCGGCACCCTCGTGCGTCGAAACGGAGCCGGCTTGCGACCAGTACCCGGCCATCTTGAGTCGGCTCGCCAACCAGAAGACGCCTTTCGAGCGGATGACTCCCGGCCACTCCCGTTGGAGACATGAGTAGAAGCGCTGCGGGTGGAAAGGGATTCGCCGTTCGTAGACAAAGTTGCTGATGCCGTACTCCTCGGTTTCCGGCGTCTGCTCAACGAGTGAATCGAGCCAACCCTCGTGCCTGGTAGCTCGCTCGTGGTCATACATTCCGGTTCCCAGGACTTCGTTCAGCGAGACCTCGGAGTTTACGGTGTCGTGAATCACCGCCTGCGGGTTCAGCGCGCGGACCATGCCGTGAATGGTGTCGAGCTGTTGAGGAGAGACCAGGTCGGTCTTGTTGACGAGGATGACGTCAGCGAAGTCGATCTGGTCGGTCAACAGGTCCACTATGCTGCGTTCGTCGTCGTCGCCAACGGCCTGTCCACGATCGACGAGTTGTTCGGTCGTCGAGTAGTCGCGCAAGAAGTTGGGAGCGTCGACTATGGTGACCATGGTGTCGATTGCGGCAATGTCGCCCAGGGACGTGCCGTCTCTGTCTTCGAAGGTGAACGTTTCGGCGACGGGCATCGGCTCGGACACTCCTGTCGACTCGATAACCAGGTGGTCGAAGCGTTTCCGCCGCGCCAGCTTGCCGACCTCGTCTAGCAGGTCTTCTCGGAGCGTGCAGCAGATGCAGCCGTTCGACATCTCGACCACCTGTTCCTCGGTGTGGGACAGGGAGGCATCCCCGTTTCGGACGAGGTCGGCGTCGATGTTGACCTCGGACATGTCGTTGACGATCACGGCTACCTTGAGTCCCTCGCGGTTGCGCAGGATGTGGTTGAGCAGCGTGGTCTTTCCGGAACCGAGGAAGCCGGACAGGACGGTGACAGGAAGCTTCGAAGGCAGGTTCATGGTTTCTCTGGCGAACAGAACGTGGACTCTAGGAGGTCGAGGCACTCCGTCCAAAACTCGCCGTTCATGGCGTCGTACCGGGTGGTGTCAGGGCCCGTTTCCGTGGTGAAGAGGATGTTGCTGGGTTCCTCGACCAGCTCGTCGAAAAGGCGGTCGAGGCAATAGCCGTGAATCTCGTCGCGAGCGCCAGCGACCGGTGTGCCGGGACGGTTGTGCGCGTGATCACGCAGAGCGCCGATGACCGACCGGACGTCCTCGGCCCCGAGCTCGACTTCCAGGCGTGCAGCGGCTTGCCGGTGCTCTTCGACGATGGCACCTAGCCGGTTGACGATCCGTTGGGCTTCTCCCTTCCGGTCGTCGATTTCTTGCTGGGTCTCCGGCATCGGAGGAGCTTCCGTGCCCATTTCGAAGAGTGGGCGGACGGTGCCCATGCGTGTGTCACGCTTCATTGGCTGAACTCCAAACTAGGTGCGGTTCGATCAGGGTCTAGGTTGATTGAGGGGTTTTAGGCGAGACGTGCTGGAAGTGTCGGGGTGCCGAGCTCCCGGCTCGTGGCGGGGTCTCGGGGACTCGGATCCATTGGGACCGAGGCGAGTGATTCGGCGGACGCATACGCCTCCGGGCAGTGGATGATTCGTTCTGCGGCCATCCGAGCGCCGCTGAGATTGCGCGAAGCAGGCCCCACTTCCAACTCTGCGAGCGGGCCCATCACGAACAGGCCTCTTCGCCACCTGAGATGACGATCCACGATGGGGTAGCCGTCCTTCGCGACTGGCAGGTGCATGGCCCGAATGGCGTCGTCGAGAAGCGTTCCGCCAGGTCGTCTGGGCTCGAACCCGGTAGCGAGGACAACAGTGTCTGCTTCCAGGACTTGCGTATTCTCCGCGAACTGGAAGACCATGTCGCCCGTTTCTTCGTATTGTGTCGGATCCAGCTCAAAAGGGCGGACTTGGAGCTGCACCTTTTGGCGATCCGAGTCATACGAAGCGCTGTCGATTTCAGCCAACTCCAGGTTGATGGACTGGTCTCGCAGGGTCGCGGTCTGGAGACGATGGTGTACTTCCGAAGCCAGGGAGCCTCGGTTGCGGGCGTTCTGAATCATGGTCCTGCGTCTGATGTAGCAGGGTTCCCTGTGGAACGCCTTGAGCAGCGTTGGACCGAGCCAGCCCGGGTCGCTGTCGAAGTCCTGTTTCCTTAGGAAGTGGCGGGAGACGAGAGTGATCTGACGATCCGGGTTGGCGTCCAGCAGGGCGAGCGCCAGTTGAGCTGCAGAAATCCCTGCCCCGACAATCGCGACGTCACTGTTCTCGGCAATCTGTTCGCGACTAAATGCTGGATCGAAGATGTGGCAGATCTGGATTCCGTTGTCTCCTCCCTCGACCTCGAGGGCCCATGGCGGCCACTTGGGTTGGTCGCCAGCGCCCAGGGCCAGGACGACGTTGTCAGCTTCGATCGCTTCGCCACTGTCGGTCCGAACCCGGTATCCACGTTCCAAGGCCTGGATGTCGGTGGCGCGAGCCGACTTCCAGAGTCTCATCAGGTCGTTTCTCTCGACGAGAGACTGGACGTGATGCATGAACAGTCGGAGTGAAGGACGCGAATAGGGCGGGATGAAGTTGGGCAGGTCCCCTGCGTGATCTTCCTCTTGCCGGTACTTTGCAGCCATGAACGCCTCGGTCTTGGCGTGGTGTCCCAGTGCCAGCGGGTCGACGTCCAGGTTGTGAACCTCAGGTGAGCGCAGATGGAGCATGCCGGCGTTGTGGGTGTTGTGGCTCCATCGAGCCAGCGGCTCGGCATGCGGATCGACGACCATGATTTGCGGCGCATAGACGCCTCGGTCGAGTAGGCGACATGCCATATGGATCCCGTGGGGTCCGCCTCCCACAATGAGCCAGTCCAACATTGGTCTTTGCTCTCAGCGGGCGCGCTGACAGCCGTGCTCACTCGAGAGCACGAGCTTCGTCGGGTAGGTCAGCGCGAAGCGGTCCCGGGCCTGTACGTCTTGCAACGAAGAACCGCGGGGAGCCGTGGTGAACCGTGCGGAGAGGTGGCCGTCGTCGTTCAAGAGAAGGACGCCTCCAGCTTGCTGGTCCGGCTGGCACCCGTCGTCTCAGGCAGCGGTCGTACCAGTGCAGGCTGCCTCGCGCTATGGCTCGAGCCGTTGTCGGAAGGCGGCGTTGGAGTCGTTTTGTGGGTGATCACGCCGAAGCGGGTGCGGAGTGGCTAGTTGAAGCCCAAGGAGTTGTGGGGTACGGGCAGAGGGGTCGTCGAGTGACCTCGGCTCGATCGGGATTATGCACTCAGTTTGCACATGCATTCAACTTGCAAAAAGGCAGGAGACACGCAAACCGTTTCTTGTCGCAAGGCCCCCTTCCGGGGCCCCGCGACCGGGGCTGAGGGGGGATTGGGGACCAGGGCAAGCGCCGGAATCGTGTAGGTTGACGTCCGAGACCGCCGCGTCCTGGCCCGCTGCCCGGAGATCAGCTGGTCACCGCCTACCCTGGCTGAAGCGAGGCAAGGTTCGGGTCGCCTGACAGCTTCGTTGGCGCGCCATCTCGGCTGCCGCCGTCAACGAGAGATCTTGGAGTTGCTGTGTACAACGAACTTTCTGAGGCTCTGGAGCGTCCGGAGGTCTTCTCTGCGTACACCATCCAGGACATGTGGGATGACCCTCACGTCTCGCGTCAGATGCTTGCCTACCACCTCGACCCCGACGTCGACATCTCGTCTCGACGGGCGTCCTTCATGTCGTCTTCCTCGGCCTGGATGGTCGAGACCTTCCGCTTGCACGAGGGGAGGAAGGTCCTCGATCTCGGGTGTGGGCCAGGGCTCTATTCGACGAGGCTCGCCGCGGCTGGCGCCTCAGTCATCGGAGTCGATTTCTCCCGGAACTCGATCGAGTTTGCACGCGCACAAGCAGAGAAGCTCGAGCTTGGCATCGACTACCGAGACTCCAACTACCTCGAAGACGACCTGGTGGGCGATCAGGACCTGGTGCTTCTCGCCATGTGCGACTTCTGCGCCCTTGGTCCTGATGAGCGTCGACTTCTGCTGCAGAAGGTTCGAGATGCACTGGCGCCCGCCGGTTCGTTTCTGTTCGATGTCTACTCCCTCTCCGCGTTCGACGAAAGGAACGAAGTCGGTCACGTTGCGCGGAACCTGATGGACGGCTTCTGGTCTCCCGATCCCTATGTTGGGATCCTGTCTACCGTGAAATACCCGGCGGAGAAGGTGGTGCTCGATCGCTACCTGATCGTGGAGGAGTCCAGACAGCGGACCTTCTTCAACTGGCTCCAGTACTTCTCACCAACTCGACTCGAGGAGGAGTTGAACGCTGCCGGATTCGCCACAACGGACCGACTCGGAGACATCGGGGGAAGTCCTTACGATCTGGAGTCGAGTGAGTTCGCCCTATTGGTGCGACGAGAGTAGGGACGACTCACTAGAATCACCTCTTGTGAAGGGTTCAGCTCCTACGCCTGGTCGCCGTGGTCGGCCTCGGGATGCCTCCCTGGACAGTGCGATCCTGGAGTCGGCGCAGCGTCATCTGGCGGCGCACGGCTACGAGGGGATGTCCGTTTCCGCCGTCGCGGCTGCCGCGGCCACCACGCGTCAGGCGGTCTATCGACGCTGGCGTAACAAGGCCGACCTGGCGACGGCAGCGATCGCGGCGATGTCCGAGGCCCAGCCTATCGACGCGACGGAAGATCCCTTCGCAGACCTCGTTCGGGAGCTCGTGGCATTCCAGAAGGGTGTGTCTCGCCCTGGGGGGACGTCGCTTGTCGGTGTCATGCTGCAAGATGGTGCCGACCCGGAGCCCCGGGCGCCCTTTCGCCCCCGCATCGTCGACCCCCGCCGCGCGCGGCTCCGCGAGATCCTGGAGCGCGCCGCCGGCTCCGGGCTGCTCGACGGCGATGCTGATCTCGAGCTGGCAACGAGCTTTCTCACCGGGTCCTTGTACGCGCTCGCTCTGGCGGGCGAGCGGATCGACGGGCGTTGGCCACGCCGAGCGGCGCGGCTTGCCTGGAGATCGCTCGGCGGCCGTCCAGAGTCCTAGGCTGGTTTCTTTCTCGCGACCTGATTACGATACAATAGTGTGTCGAAATTAGTCTAGGAGTCGTGATGCAGATCGGAATTGTTGGGTCGGGAAACGTGGGACAGACGCTTGGCGCCGGCTTCATTGAGTCGGGCCACGAAGTGATGATCGGGAGCCGAGATCCAGAAAAGGCTGATCTCGTTGCCTGGAAAGATCGCGTCGGGGACGGCGGGCGCACCGGCACCGTCGCCGAAGCTGCGGCTTTTGGTGACCTCGTGGTCCTTGCGACAGCCTGGGACGGCACCGAGGCGGCCCTGGCACTCGCGGGCGCTGATCACCTTGCGGGGAAGGTCCTCATCGACGCGACCAATCCGATGCGCTTCACGACTCGCCTGGAGCTGACCCTGGGGTTCGAAGACTCGGCGGGCGAGCAGGTGCAGCGCTGGCTTCCCGGTGCTCGGGTCGTCAAGGCCTTCAACACTGTCGGGTGGGAGTTGATGAACCGGCCGACGATCGATGGCGGCCCCCCGGATCTCTTCATCTGTGGCGACGACGAGGAGGCAAAAGGCACGGTCGCCGAGCTCGCGCGTGAGCTTGGCTGGGACGTCTTTGACGCGGGAGATCTGGCAGCTGCGCGCTTTACCGAGCCGCTCGCCATGCTCTGGATTGGGCACGCGGTAGCAACGGGTAGCCGAAACCACGCGTTCAAGTTGCTGCGCGAAGCTCATGACGGGCCGCACCAGTGAACATGAGTGACGGACTTCCGGCCGTCGAGGCGTTCTTCGGGAGCTTTGCCCAGGGCGACATGGATGCGGCGTTCGACACCATGGCGGACGACATCGAGTACACGGTCAACGGTCGCGACACGGTCACGAGAGAAGCGATCCCCTGGTCCAGGACCTTCCACGGCAAGGACGCAGTGAAGGCGTTTTTTGTTCAGCTCATGGAGCACTTCCGCGTCGAGGGTTTCGAGGTTGACCAGCACATCGCCGATGGCCCCGACGTTGCGAGCTTTGGACACTTTCGCTACGTGGCACTCGTCACCGACCAGCTCTGCGAGACAGATTGGTGCGCGCGTTTCCACGTCGAGAACGGCAAGATCACCCGCTATCAGTTTTTCGAGGACAGCTACGCCATCGCTCGCGCCTTTCGGCACGGTGGCGTCTGGGAGATCGAGAACGACGGTCGTCGTCGAACCGTTCCTGCGTGAGCCAGCGCCGGGTGGTGGTCTTGCCGTTTGCCGGTCTTCTCGTGAGTCAATAGGTCTGCAGTGTGGCGAGGCAGTGATCGCCTCGCGACATCGACGATGAGACTGCGCTCGTTTGCGACGGACAGCCAAACGTATCGGGTTTTGATCCGTTGGCAGCACTAAGCTAGCCTGTCGGAACCGTGCCCTACCACCTGTTCGACACAGCCTTCGGAACCTGCGGCCTCGCATGGAGCGAGACGGGGCTGACGCGCGTGCAACTGCCGGAGTCGACGCGTTCGGCGACCGAGTCACGCGTGCGACGTGCCGGGTTGGAACCGTCTTCGGAGAGCGAAATACCGGGCTTTGCCGACGAGGCGTTGACCGCTCTGAAGGCCTATTTCGCTGGTACTGACGTCTCCTTCGAAACCCTGCGACTGGATGAAACGTCCGTGACGGGTTTCAACGCATCGGTCTATCGAGCCCTGAGGAACGTACCGCGGGGTACGACCGTCACCTACGGCGATCTTGCCGAGCTGGTGGGCCAACCGGGCGCGGCGCAAGCCGTCGGGGTCGCCATGGGCCGGAACCCATGGCCGGTCATCGTGCCCTGTCATCGGGTGCTCGCCAGTGGCGGGAAGGTGGGCGGATTCTCCGCGCCCGGGGGAGTTTCGACGAAAGAGAAGCTTCTCGCGCTCGAGGGCGTGCGGGTCGGCAGTCAGATCCAACCGAGCCTCTTTTGATCAGAGGGTAGATCGCCCTCGAGACACTCAGTCTCGGGAGACGAATCGGAGCTGCGAGCCACAGCCGCAATGAGCGAAGTCATCCGCCTCGAAGCCATACAGGAATTGCTGCCGAGTCTCGATGTCGTCGGCCTCATGGAGGAGGCCTTTGTTGCCTACTCCGAGGGGCGGTCCGTGGTGCCGCCTGTGGGCGAGATGATCTTCGAGGACCCGCCTGGCGAGGTCCATATCAAGTACGGCTACATCCGCGGCGGCGACAGTTATGTCGTCAAGATCGCCTCGGGTTTCTACGACAATACGAAGCTCGGCCTGCCCTCGAGCCAGGGCCTCGTGCTGCTCTTCAGCCAGCGGACCGGCGAGCTCGAGGCGGTCTTGCTGGACGAGGGTCTTCTGACCGATGTACGAACCGCCGCTGCCGGCGCCGTGGCCGCCAAGCACCTCGGTCCTGAACGTGTCGACTGCATCGGTGTACTGGGCGCCGGCACTCAGGGCAGACTGCAGCTGGAACACCTGCGGCGGGTGACTCCGTGCCGGAAGGCGAAGGTCTGGAGTCGCGGTACAAAGTGGGTCGAGGGTTACCTCGAGCGTTTCGACGGCTCGGACATCGAGGTCGAAGTCGCCGCGACTGCCGCAGAGGTGGCTGAGACCTGCAGCCTGATCGTCACCACGACGCCGTCTCACAAGCCCCTGCTGACGGAGGGGCACATCCGACCCGGCACCCACATCACGACTGTGGGCTCGGACACCGAGGAGAAGATCGAGCTGGATCCGACGATCTTGGCCAGAGCCGATCGAGTGGTGGTCGACAGTCTCTCTCAGTCGGAGAGCCGGGGTGAGGTCTTCCGCGCGGTCTCTTCCGGAGCCCTCTCCCGGGAGTCCGTCGTCGAGCTCGGGGCGGTGATCGGGGGCCGTGCCGTGGGCCGTGAAAACGACGAACAGGTCACGGTTTGTGACCTGACCGGTGTGGCGGTTCAGGACCTGATGATCGCCAGCGGAGTCGTGGCCGCATCACGGCGGGCGAGAGAGGAAGCCGGGCCGTGAGGTTCGCCGACACTGGAGCTGGAACGTGTGTGGGCGGTCTCCGAGAAAACGGCGACAACGACCTGGCGAAGAGTGAGCTCTCACTACCTTGGAGGCGAGGCCGACCTCGGACTGCGTTGCCGGGAAGCTACAGCTGACTATGCTGACACCGAAGCCGCGTGACCGACAGCTAGTCGGCACTGTCGCCACTATCAGTTCTACTCCCAGTCGAAACTCGTGATTCAATATTTGAGCGGGCTCGTGCTCTCCTGGATCCGCCGAGTATGAGTAAGGCAATCTTGCAGTTTCCTCGTCACGACGAAGAGGCGAATTCACTTCTAGCCCATCAAGCTTCGCCTCCTCGACCTCGCGAACGGAAAGCATGTCTAGGCTGACAACATGAGTTCTTTGCCACCGGACGCGTTTGCCCGCCGCACTCTCGTAGGAGCGTTCTTCCGCTCGGCCCAGACTAATCGCGCGATCAAAATGCCTCCGGGTGATCCTCAGCCATCAGAAGAAAGACGGAGTCCTCAGAAGCAGCTGACTGCTCCCCCTCTACCAAGCAAGCAAGACGGACCTGCGCGCAAAACCAAACTATATGGCCCACTACCTCGCAACGTTCCTAAGACTCCCAATCGCGGTATACCGTCTCTCGCGAAGTGGCGTGATGCGATTCGTGACGGAATCAGCGTGTTGCCGGGTACTCGTGTTCAGGTCACTGACTAATCGAGGACAGCTCAACATGGCTGCAGCACCGTTCAGTTCTAGAGTCGGTACTCTACTAGGTCTGGCGCTATTGACGTGTCCGCTCAGCGGTGCGGCGCAAGTCAGTGCTGGCAAGGTCCAACGCGTGACGATGCTGCAGTTAGCAGTTGATTGTGAAAAGTACGAGAACCGCACCGTGAGGACAATCGGGGCACTAGGGAAGGATGAACATGGGGTCCGTGCCGCTTGCGTTAGCGAAGCCCACCTGTTCTTCGAATGGAAAAATTGCTTTGTGCTCCTGTCGCCTTCTAAAGGAGAGGATAGACGGAGTCTTCAGGAGCCTAGAACAGTCATCAGCAGCGATGATTACAGGAACGGTCGAGTGCCGGGACGCAGAGAGTGCATTTGCGGGGGTTCTCAAGGACATCTCGGTTTTGGTCGATCTTCATACGGGCCGGAGTTGGCGGCGTGAAGCTAGTTCCACAGATGAGCGACCGGAATAGCATCTGCTGTTGCCGTCGGAGTCCGCATGAGTCTGAGACTTATGAGGCGAATCCGAAACACTCCCGAGTGGGTAGCGTGCTGAGCCTGACGCTCAGCAGACGAGCCTGATCTCGGGTCTAGGGGCCGTTGCGCCGCATGCGACCTCGGTCGCTGCAGTCGTCGTCGACGACGGGCTCCACCAGCGTCAGCCTCGAGCCATCGGCGACGTCTCGGACCTGCTGACAGCGACCCGAGGGCCAAAGGACCTCGATCCGATCGATCACCTCCGCGTCACCGACGGCAACGTGGAGCGGCATTGAGCTTTGGGAAAGGTATCCGGACTTGCCGTCGTGGTGGCGCACGAAGAGACGGCCGCCAGCTTCGACCAGCAGACGCGCACCCAGACCGTCACGGTTCGAGGTCGTACCCACCAGCTTGACTTCGACGAAATGCACCGGCCGGCGGTCGCTGAGGTCGCTGACGAGGACCTGAGGTGATGCGTTGAACTCGCCGGTCAGGACGTCGAGATCTCCGTCGCCGTCGAGATCGAAGATAGCCGAGGCCCTGCTGCCGGAGCTCGCCTTGACCGTGAACTTGCCGCTCAATCCGCGTCGGCAGAGAGGGTGAGCTGGGCGGGGAGCGTCGCAGTCCACGTCGAACCAAGGCACCCGGACCGAGCGCCGTGGCTCTATGCCCAGCATCAGCTCGGCATCGACAAACCCGTCGCCCGACACGTTGAGCAGCACAGAGTTGAGCCCGTAGCGGAAGGGAAAGTTCATGCCGGCAGTGACCAGGATGTCCTGCCAGCCGTCACCGTTGAGGTCGCCGACGCTGACTCCCCAGGGCCAGAAGGTCTCTACACCCAGCTCATCGGAGAGCTCCTCGAAGCGCCCATCCCCGGTGCTACGAAAGAAGGCGTTGCCGAAGACGTTGTTCTCGGCTCCTTCCCACACCTCGTCGTTGGTGTCGATCCAGGTCACCTTCAGCTTCTCGAAGCCTGGAGTCACGTCGATGGTCATGTCCGAGTGCATGTCGGTCAGGATCAGATCGAGGTGGGTGTCGTTGTCGAAGTCGAAGAACTTGATGCCCATCGTTCCCCATGGGGTCTTGGAGAAGGTGGTGGCGGTGGCTTCGCGAAATCGTTTCCCACCTAGGTTGTCGTAGTAGCGATCGTCCCCCTGCATGTTGAGAAGGTAGAGCTCCGGGTAGCCATCAGCGTTGAGGTCCGCAAACGAAGCGTCTCCCGTCCACCCGTCGTCGAGAAGACCCATCCTCTCCGAGACTTCTTCGAAGCGCCCGTTACCGAGGTTGCGATAGAGCAGGCTCCGCTCTGCGCGCTCCGGGTGGAGGTGACCATCGAACGCCTGGTCGAGGCCGACGTAGTACCCTCCGCGGCCTCTTTGATCGGACGTGTATTGCCCTACGTTGGTCACCAGCAGGTCGAGGAGGCCGTCGTTGTCGAAGTCGATGAACTGCGCCCCCGAGGAGTGGCCCGAGTACGCAAGACCCGACTCATCGGTGACATCCCGGTACTCTCCTCGGCCCAGGTTCTCGAACAGGAAGTTGCCGCCGCGAACGGTGGTGACGAACAGGTCCGGGTCGCCGTCGTTGTCGAAGTCGGCAAAAGAGGCGGCTACCGAGATGCGGTCGA
>JANQPS010000294.1 GCA_028285365.1 Thermoanaerobaculia bacterium
AGAAGGGACACGGAGTGGCGTTTGGTGACATCGACAACGACGGTGACGTCGACCTGCTCCATCAGCTCGGCGGCTTCTACCCTGCCGATGCCTTCGGCAACGCCCTGTTCGAGAACCCGGGCACCAGCCACGGCTGGCTCACCCTGCGTCTGGTCGGAGACAAGAGCAATCGCTTCGGCGTGGGAGCCCGCGTCAGGCTCGATCTCGAAGCCGCCGACGACTCACCAGCCAGAACCCTCCATCGAGTGGTGGGCTCGGGGGGTTCGTTTGGCGCTTCGAGCCTGCAACTGGAAGTGGGACTCGGCGCCGCCGAGCGCATCGCCGTCCTGAGCGTGAGCTGGCCCAGCGGCCAGCGAGACCAGTTTCACAACGTCGTCGGCAACCGCGGCTATACCCTCGTCGAGGGAGGCGAGCTCGAGCCGATCGAGCTGCCGTCGTTTCGATTGGGAGACGCGCCGTTGGGGGAGAGCGAATGACGAGCCGAGGGCCGAGCCAGTGCTCAACGACGACGCTGCGCTTCTGGCATGCCTGGCTTGCGTGGCTCGCCGCCAGCTGGCTGAGCTCTGCGCCGCTCCAGGCGCAAGACTGGTTCGTCGACGTGACCGAACCAGCCGACGTCGCGTTCACCCACTTCAACGGCATGGCCGGCAGGCTCTACTACGTCGAAGTCGTCGGGGCGGGCGGCGCTCTCTTCGACTACGACGGTGACGGCGACCTCGACCTCTATCTCGTCCAGGGGAGCATGCTGGGAGCAGATCTCGAACCCCACGAGGCTCTCATGCCCTGGCCTGAGGGACAGCCGCTCAACGATCGCCTTCTGCGCAACGACCTGGTGATCGGCGCTGACGGCAAGCGCACCTTGCGCTTCGTCGACGTCACCGATGAGGTCGGCATCGATGCGCGGGCCTACGGCATGGGCGCCACCGCCGGCGACTACGACAACGATGGCGACGTCGATCTCTACGTCCTCAACTACGGCGTCAACCAGTTGTGGCGCAACGACCGGCAGCCAGACGGGAGCGTGCGTTTCACCGAGGTGGCTGGCCCAAGTGGCGTCGCCGACGCGCGCTGGAGCGCTTCGGCGAGCTTTGCCGACACCGACCGAGACGGCGACCTCGACCTCTTCGTCGTGGAGTACCTGGAGTACTCGCTGACCATCAACAAGCGCTGTCTGACCGAGCGCGGCGAGCCGGACTACTGCCTACCGAACGCGTACCGACCGGTCGCGGATCGTTTCTACCGCAACCTCGGCAACGGCACGTTCGAAGACGCGTCAGGCCCCAGCGGGATCGCCTCGCGACCGGGCAACGGGCTCGGAGTGATCGCCGCCGATCTCAACGACGACGGTCTCGTCGACTTCTACGTCGCCAACGACCTCCAGCCCAACCACCTCTGGCTCAATCAAGGGGACGGTCGGTTCTCCGAGGACGCCCTCCTCCTCGGAGCCGCGGTCAACGCCCGCGGCAAGTCCGAGGCGAGCATGGGAATCGACGTGGCCGACGTCGATCAGGACGGCGACCTCGACGCGTTCCTCACCCACTTCAATCGCGAGAGCAACACGCTCTACATCGCCGACGACGGCTTCTTCTACGACCGCACCGACGCACTCGGCCTCGGAGCCGCCAGCTGGAAGCACACCGCCTTTGGCACCGCCTTCGTCGACTTCGACCGTGACGGCTGGCAGGACCTGGTGATCGCCAACGGTGCCGTGACCTTCGCTCCCGGAGTGGATCGGCAGGCGAACCCGTTTCCACTCGACGAGGTCAACCAGCTGTTTCGAAACGTCGGCGGCAAGCGGTTCGTCGACGTGACCGAACAGGCCGGCGCAGCGTTTGAGGTCTCCGAAGTCAGTCGTTCGGTGATGGTGGGCGACCTCGACAACGACGGCGATCCTGACTTCGTGATCACCAACAACAGTGGACCGGCCCGCATCCTGGAGAACCGTTACGACGCAGCAACCTCGACCCGGAGCCGCTGGGTCGGACTCGAGCTGCGTCGGGCCAACGCCGGCAACCGCTTCGACGTCGGCGCAACGGCACGCGTGGAGTTCGAAGGCGGTGGCACTCTCGAGCAGACCGTCAGACGCGACGGTGGTTACGCATCCACTCGAGATCCACGACTCATCTTCCCGATCGGCGCCGACAAGACGCCGCGCTCGATCGTCGTGACGTGGAGCGACGGCGAGCAGGAACGCTTCGCCGTGCCCACCCTCGGAGAATACTCACGCTTGCAGAGAGGTTCTTCGAGACCACAGGATAGATGAGCCGACAGACCACTGTGACCAGACGAACCTGAGCTGATGCGTCTCAGGATCCGCCGCTGGCAGCGCAACTGAGCGATCGTCCGCCAGCCTCAACGAGAAGAGCTCCGGAAACCTCACGATGACTCCAACCCAGCTACGTCCCGACCGAGCACGCAACCGTGTCACGCCCCTGATCGCGGTCCTACTGCTCGCCGCGATCATCGGTACATGGGCTGCCGGCGCCCAGGAGGCCGCACCACCGACGGCGGTCAACGAGGTCACGCTCGTGCCCCTCCCCGAAGTCTCGCTGGACGCGGCCGAAGAAACCGTTCGCTCTCAGATCGAAGCGCAGCGCCAAAGCCTCAACGAGCTCCTCGGCAATGCCGACATCCCGCCCGGTGATCTGGCCGTCGCTTTCGGCGAGCTCGGTCAGCTCTACCTGCTCTACGACCTGAGCGGAGCCGCGCGGGCGGCGCTACGCAACGCGACCACACTGGCCCCGAGAGAACCGCGCTGGGTTTACCTCCTCGGGAGCTTGTTCCGTCTCGACAACCAGCTCGACGCTGCCGTGCAGGCCTATCAACGCGTGCTCGCACTCGGCAGCAACGATCCCGCGACCCTGATTCATCTCGGCAACGTCCATGTCCGGCGGGAAGCTCCGGACGACGCCGAGCCCCTGTTTCGTCAAGCGCTCGAGATCCCCGGCTTCGAGGCTGCAGCCAACTACGGCATGGGCCGCGTGCACGCTCTGCGCGGCGAATGGACCGAAGCCGTGGGAGCGCTGTCGAAGGCGCTGGAGCTCCAGCCCGCGGCTAACTCGATCCACTTCCAGCTGGGCGTCGCGTTTCGTGAGCTCGGCGACCAGGATCGCGCCCGGTTTCATCTCGAGAACCGCGGTGAAACTGAAGTCCAGTTTCCGGATCGAGTGGCCTTCGAAGTCCAGCAGCTGGCCTCGGGGGTTGGCGCCATGCTGCTCCTGGGTCGCGTCTCACTGGCCGTGGGCGATCTCGACGCTGCCGAGGAACGCATCCGACGAGCAGTCGAGATCGACCCCGAAAGCCCCGAAGCGCTCAAGTCGCTAGCCGGCATCGAGCAGCGTCGCGGCCGCCTCAACGATGCGATCGAGCTCTACGAGCGCGCCATCGCCGAGAGTCCAGGCGACGCCGGCCTACGCTTTTTTGTCGCGCAGCTCATGAGCGAGGCCAAGGCCCTCGCCTACGACGAAGAAACCGCACGCGAGAGCAAGCGGGCCTGGGACGAGCGCGCGGTGCTCTACACCCAGCAGGCCCTTCAGATTGCCCCAGATTTCGTCCAGGCCTGGGTGCTGCTCTCCGATCTCCAGAAGCGCCTCGGCAACTACGAGGAGGCCGACCAGGCGATTCTGCGAGCGCTCGATCTGAGGCCCAGCGGCTCGGACCTGCGGTTCCTGCGGGCTCGTCTCCTGGCTGCCGCAGGTCGTGACTCGGAAGGCCTCGTCGAGCTCGGTCGCTTCCTGGACGATGTGTCGCAGGTCGACGCCAAGCTGGCCCCCGAGGCCCTGATCGACATCGGTGCGCTGTACGCGAGCCTGGGCGACGCCGCCGCCGGGATTCCCTACTTCGAGCAGGTTCTCGCCGACGAGAGCGACGTGGTGACCGACGGTCATCGCGCCTCCGCTCACTTTCAGCTGGGCAACGCAGCGGTCGACAGAGACGACACGGATACAGCCGTCGATCAATACCGGCAAGCCGTCGAGCTCGCTCCACAGCTCGCGGTCGCTCACTTCAACCTCGGCACCATCTACGGCCGCCAGCAGCGCTTCGCAGAAGCCGCCGCAGCCCATCGCAAGGCCTCCGACATCGATCCGCTCAACCATCGAGCGCGATTCTCCGAGGCCATGGCCCTGGTCCTCGCGGAGGACTACGCCACGGCCAAGACCCGACTCGAAGAGGCTCTCGAGAAGTTTCCGAGCGCTCCGGGCTACGCACACCTGCTCACCCAAATCCTGGTGGCGGCGCCCGCAGAAGACATCCGCGACTCGGACGTCGGTCTGGATCTCGCTTTCCGTCTGTTCCAGGCCATACCCAGCCCGGAGCACGGTCAGACGGTTGCCATGGCGCTCGCGGAAGCGGGACGTTTCGACCAGGCGATCGAGTGGCAGCAGCGGGTCATCGGAGA